>CALLYL010000100.1 GCA_937859535.1 uncultured Myxococcales bacterium | reverse complement strand
CAGATGCCTTGGTGCGCCTAGACTTTGAAGATGATGGGCCGAACCTGTCTGTGAGTTCCCAAGCCCAGCTCGAAGCCCCCACGGTCCATCCTCCCGGAGATCCAGAGTCGTTCGCGTTCTGGCTCCTAGGCTCCGTCTTGCGGGAGTACCACGCCACTGCGTCCGTGCAAGCACTCACCCCAGGCACCCGAATCTCCGTGCTATGGCCGAAGGCCGCGACTGCGGTTCGCCCATCACCCCCGTTACCCAATGATGAACGGGCCTAGCCCCGTTCGGATCCACGCCCTGGGGTCTAAAAGACAATCAGCGTGGATTTCAGTGGCAAGCCCCCGTGTCACATAAGCTACACGCATCGTCTCCGCAGCGAGTCATTGGCTCCCGCTCACAGCGTTTGGGCAGCCATCCCCAAGAGCCCAGGGAACAAGTTCTCACGGCCTGTCTCTCACAGCCTGCCACTCTGCGTCCTGAGTCGTCGCTTGCGTATTCTACCAGCAACCACGTTGGGTCTTCGAGTCTGACCGCTGGCTGCGCAACCCGGACCGCTGCCTATGCAACCCGGACCGCTGATGTCGCGAAACGGGCTGGCGCTCGGCCAACGCTACCGTCTCGATTGCGGAAGCGGCCGCTGAGACGCCAATAGCGCCCCTACACCCAGCGCACAGTGGTAACATGGAAGCGCGGCAGTGTCTTCGCCGCCTAGGTGCTCGAGGCCCAGGATCGAGTTGCCTGCTTACACAGAACAAACCTCATGGTCGTCTATCAAGAACCAAGGAGAAGCCATGTCTAAATGGAACGTAGGATTGGCTATCGCACTCGGTCTACCACTCTTGGTCGGACTAGGATGCAACAACTCATCGATCGGTGGTGAGAGCCTTGATGATGCTGGCGTTGGCGAGGATCTCACGCCGCCACCGCCACCGCCCATCCCTGGATGCACCGGGGCTTGCGTCGTCAACACGAGCTGCCCATCGGCGATGGGTCCGACCACCATCACCGGCACAGTGACCATTCCCTCTGGACTGTTGCCGCTCTATAACGCCAAGGTCTATATCCCGAGCGGTACCTCCATCCCGCCAGCTCCGGTCAGTGGGGCGACTTGTGATCGCTGTGACGCGGTGAGCAGTGAGATTGCGTCCACCACCACCGACATCAACGGCAACTTCGTCCTCAACAACGTTCCATCGGGATCGAACATCCCGCTCATCATCAAGGTCGGCAAGTGGCGCAAGGTCATCACGCTGCCCGCGATCACGGACTGTACGACCACCAAGCTCGCCGCAGCCGATACTCGCCTGCCGAGAAACCAAAACGAAGGAAACATTCCACGGATCGCGCTGTCCGTAGGCAGTGCGGACGCGATGGAGTGCATCCTCCGCAATAAGAAGCTCGGACTAGACGACAAAGAGTTTACGACCGAGACCGGCACGGGTCGCGTCAACCTGTATGCCGGTGCCAATGGCGTCACCAAGTTCGCCGCAAACCTCAACGGTGGCGCGGCCTTCACTGCGGCTGCGGTACAGCCTGCCAAGAGCTGGTGGGATGACATAAACAACTGGACCAAGTACGACATCGTCATGCTCTCATGCGAGGGCAACGAGCTCATGACGTACAAGAGCCCGCAGGCACTCCAGAACATGGAAACGTACCTGGGGATGGGCGGTCGCGTCTTCGCTTCGCACTACCACTACGGCTGGATCAAGAACGCCGATGCAACCAAGCAGCAAATCCAGAAGGTGGTCACGGCCTGGAACCCCACCGCTGGTCCGGATCCCGCCACGGAGAATGTCGATACCACCACCGCCAAAGGAACCGCACTTGCGGACTGGCTGATGCTGCCCGCAGTGGCTGGCTCGACTCAGCGCGGCAAACTCGCAGTCGGGGGGGCACGATACTCGGTTGCCAGCATCGACCCGAAGCTCACGCAGCGCTGGGTGTATTATCCACCGGCGACCGGAAACCCGATTCCGCAGTACTTCTCGTTTAACGCACCGGTGGGTGCCACTGCCAGTGCGCAGTGCGGCCAGATGGTCTTCACGGATCTGCACATCAGTGGTGGCGGTACTGCTCCTTACGACACCTCTCCAAACGGTGGAACCTTCCCAACCACCTGCTCTTCGACCTCGCTGTCACCGCAAGAGAAGGCTCTCATCTTCATGCTCTTCGATCTGACCAACTGCCTGACCCCGATCGTCGGCTAAGAGCCCCCGCCCCCCACAGCAAAGTCAGGTCTACTCGTCGTCCGCGTCGGATCCAGAGTCCGATCCGGACGATGAGCCCAGTTCCACAGGGGCACCGTTTGCGATGGCCGCCAGCGGCTCCTCTGCACCGCTCTCTTCCGCAACGGCTGCACGCTCAGGTGTCATCAGTTTGTCGTCTTCACCGTTGAGTAGTGCGACGTCAGGCTGAACCTTGACCGCGACCTCCACCAGCACGCGCTGCTCCATCGCCGAGGACGAGCCACCGCCTTCGTCCTCATCGTCCTCCTCAGAGGCACAAGCGGACGACACCAGCGAAGCAAACACCACCGGCACCAGACAGAGTCGAGCAGCAGAGCAGAACGAAACCGCAAGCTGGGACAGCGACATGTTCAACCTCCTGGGCAAAAAGTTCAGCGATGCGGCGTTCATACGACAGCCCAGGATCTCAAGGCAAGCGATGATCTGCGTGCTCTACAGATGCGGGCAACAATGGGGTCAAACCGTGGATAGCTGCCGGTGACCGTGAGGAACGATCAGTCACCGAGCAGAGAGGAGGGGAACGACAGCGGAAGGGAACGGCGGCTGGCTTAGCGAAACAGCCTACTGCGCATTGCTGAGCGAAACATGCACGCCCGCCGTGGAGCTTGCGGCGAAGTCGTCCTTCTGGTCAACCCCAGTGTTGAACTGACCCACTACCACCCGCTTCGGTGCCGCCACCGTCGCACGAATACCGGTCGCAGCACCAAATCCGCCCAGACCGTTGCCGCGACACACGCCCACCTGGTTCCCGCTGCCAGCGAACACCACATCGAGCAGGTTGTCCTTGTCGATGTCGGCAAGCTTGATGCTGTTCCAAGTCCCTGCGATGCCATTGCTAGCAACCTGGTTGAACGCCCCAGCACCATTGCCGATGTAACCAAACACATTGTTGTTACCAACCGTGGTCAGCACAAAGTCCGGCTTGCCATCGTTGTTCAAATCACCCGCCGCAACGTCGCTGAGCGCGCCCGTTGAAGTATTTGCGCTACAGACATAGCTGGTGCCGGCATTGTTGAGACAAGACCACGCGTTGACCGTGCTGAAGCTGGTAAACACAACATCGGGCCGACCATCGCTGTTAAAGTCTGCGGAGTCCATCTGGAACGGAGTGGTTACGCCCGTAATGAAGTTGGGAGTGATGACGGTGAAGTTGCCTGCACCATTGTTTTTCAGCAGCGCCACGGCGTTGTTGGTGCGATTCGCAACCAAGATATCGGCCTTGTTCACGCCGTCGACGTCCACCGCAACGATGCCATTGAGGCTGCTGCCCGCCACAACGGTGAAGGAATTGCGGGTTGGGAACAGGCCGGCGCCGTTGTTCATCATCACGATGACGACCCCGGACGAGTGACTCACTGCCACATCGACGAAGCCATTGCCATCGAAGTCCGCCGTTGCCAACCGAGTCGGAGCGGTTGAAGTGGCATAGTTTGTCGGCGTGAAGGTACCGGTGCCGTTGTTGATGAGGACATCCACGGAGTTGGTGGCCGGACGAGTGGCAATCATGTCCATGTCGCCGTCTTTGTCGACATCGGCCACGGCCAGACCATCGTACGAAACGGCGTTGTTCACCACCACGGGAGCGTTGAAGCCAAGTGCTCCGTAGAAATACCGGAAGCCGTTGACCAGGGTGTAGACATGGTTGCCCGGTAGCGTAAGGACGACGTTGACCAGACCGGCCTGACCCAGCCGAGCGGGAGTCGTCGTCGTGGCAGTGTTGGCGGCAGTCACGTTGGGAACACTGCCCGCCGTTCCACCAAAGGTGACCGAGGTCGCGGCCATTCCCACCGGAAAGAAGTTGGTGCCGTTGAGCGTCACCGCCGTGCCGCCCGCAGTCGAGCCCAGCCCGGGAGTCACGGAGGTGAAAGTGGGCGTGTTGACACAGACCTTGTTAAAGCAGGTGCTGCTCGTGCAATCGGCATCCACCAAGCAGGCCTTGGTCACGGCGCACTTGGTCGCGCAAGAGCCGCCACAGTCCACATCGGTCTCGCTGCCATTGGTGACCATATCGGTACAGGTCGGAACCGCGCACTTGTTCGCAGTACAAACACCACTGGTGCAATCAGCCGCTACGCCACAGCCTTTGGTGTCGGCGCACTTGGCACAAGTTCCACCACCGCAGTCAACATCGGTTTCTTTGCCATTTTTGACGACGTCCATGCAGGTCGGAACCGCGCACTTGTTCGCAGTACAGATGCCGCTCTGACAGTCGGTGGCCTGGCCGCAGGTCTTCAGATCGGCACACTTTAGGCAAGACATACCGCCACAGTCGATGTCCGTCTCGGTGCCGTTTTTGACGGTATCGCTGCAACTGGACGCGACGCAGGTATTCGCGGTGCAGACGTTGCTCTGGCAGTCCCCCGGCACAAGGCAGGACTTGAGATCCGCACAGACTGCACAGGTGCCACCACCGCAGTCGATATCTGTTTCCTTGGCGTTCTTCGCCAGGTCGGTGCAGGTTGGAACCGCACAGAAGCCACCACTACAAACCACGCTCTGACAGTCGGAGGGAATGGAGCAGCTCGCACCATTTGCACAAAGGGTCGAGCAGCTACCACCGCAGTCGACGTCACCTTCAAGTCCATTCTTCACCGAATCGGTACAGGTGGGTACGGCACAGAGGCCACCACTACAGACCCCGCTCTCACAGTCAGCGGCCTGGAGACAGGCCGTATTGTCCGAGCACTTCAACGCACAGGGCCCGCCGCAGTCTCGACCCACCTCGGTGCCATTCTTGACGCCATCGAAACAGGAGGGAGCGAGGCAGACTCCCACCACACAGACCCGGCTGGAGCAGTCTTCCGCAATCCCGCAGGACTTGCTGTCTCCGCAGAGGACTCCGCAGGTCATGCCGCAGTCGACGTCGCCCTCGGTTCCGTTTTTTAGTCCATCACTACAGGTCGGAGCTGTCTCACAGGAAGACAGCATGCCCACAAATCCCAATGCCAAAAAAGCTAGCGAATGCTTCTTCATAAGTTCCCCCCTGGCCACTACATGCAATCATCGTCGACTCGCGAACGAACACCGATCGCTGGACGAGATCAACTCATCTTAGCGTATCAGTCCTTGCTGAGACCTGAATGCGAAACCAGCGTTCCCAGCAAGTCCGCACCATTGGCACCTAGCAAAACTACTCACGAACGATCAGCATCAGGGGCGAAGCTTGAGAGCGCAGCTCTGGCTCGTAGTATGGATAGACGGAGGCGGTGGGAACCTGCACTCGACCGGGCAGATGAGCCAGCAGAGTGATCGGATAGTTCTTGGCTTCCTTGGCACTCAGCTTGCGCAAGTAGAGCGTCAGGTAGCGCGGCATGATCTCGTACTTCTCAATCTGTCCCCGCACCACCATCTCATCCAAGGGCTCTCTCTCGACGGAGAAACCCGGCGGGATGCCGACCGAAACCAGCGGCATCATGACTTCTCGCTGGGCCAAAAGATGTGCCGTTTGCACCACTGTCTGCTCTCGCTTCAGCTCCTTGGTCGAGACCTCTGTACTGATCGTGATCGGCGCGGACTCCGCTCCACTACCCAAGGACGGCGGCTCGGCCATACCCGGCTCTCGTGGAGTGTAGTGGCGCGACACCAACTGATAGTCAAGCAGTCCTTGCCCCGCAAACTCCAGTGCGAGCTGATGATTTCCCGGAGGTGGTGCCGGCAGCGTCACGATCTGAAGGCCATCTTGCTGACCAGATAGCTTGAGGGTCGTGTGTTTCGCTCCGTTCCAGAACACATCGAGCGTACCAACGACTGGCTTGTGCAAATCTCCTTGCTGCAGAAGCAGCGCCTTGAGCGCCCGAATCGTCGCCTGCGTCGAATGCCAAGTACCAAAGGAGTCCTTAGACGCCGCCAGATAGGACAATGGCCCCACACTGCGACCCTGCAGCGAACTCCGGTGCAACGCGGTTGCGACCATCGCGGTGGTCTCGACAATTCCAGACTTTCCATTCCCATGGGTAGGAGTGCTAGAGGACGGCTGAAAGTACAGACTACGACCATCCTGTCCAGACTTACGGGTGTCCCACAGACGATCCATGAGCGACCGTGCCTCCTCAGCCTTTCCCGCGCTGGGCACAAAGCCACCGCCGATTAGCTCCGTCACCAGCGCCAGGGTATAGGGGTCATGACTCACCTGCTGATTCAACGCTCGCCGCACATACTCCTTGGCCCGATCGATCGCAGCCTGATGGCTTCCATGTGAATCGGTACGCTTGATGGTCAACGCAACGTAGGCCGTCGTACGCAGCCGATCATCGCTCACCGCATTGATCGCACCTTCCCGGATTCCCGACGCATCTGGATCAAAACTACCATCAGCAGTTTGCTGAGAAAGCAGCCACTTCTGCGTCCGGGCAATCACTTTCTGATCGACAGGAAATACCTCTGACATATCGGCAAATTCTTCGAGCCCGTAGGCCGTCAAAACCTTGTGAGCGGGAGCATTGCCAAACCACGAAAAGCCTCCGCTCGGAACCTCAAACGAGAGCAGCTTCTGATACCCCATCGTAAGGTACTCCATCGCTTTGCGCTCAACCTCTGGCGTGCTGCGATGACTGCGGCGAAGGTACTGAAGGATCAGAGCATTCGGGTACGTACTAGAGGATGTCTGCTCGAAACAACCATGAGGCATCCGTAGCAAGGAATCGAGTCCTTCCACAACGTGGGCCGCAGGTGCAGGGTAGAGCTTCAGCGTCAGTTCGCTCGTTCCCGGTATCACCATCGCAGGAACCGACACCGAATGGGATACCTGCCGAGCGGTAAGACGCTGCTGGACACTGTGAACGCGCTCGATGCCATCGGGAACGACCTCCAAGCGTCGCTCGACGGCATCACTTGCCACTGTACCCCGAGCCGATAACCGAAGCGCTTGCCGACCCACCGAACCGGCCTTGATCCGAAAGTAGCGAACCCCAGCCTGTCCAGGCCCCAGCTCAATGGTTTCTACAAGTGGACCCAGCGGTTCAAACCAGGGATCTTGCAACAAGGTCAACGTCACCTTCTGCGCCAGCTTCTGATGGTTGTAGACCGGAACGGGAACCGCGAGTTCGTCATGCTGGGTGATAATGGGCGGCAGATCGAGATCGACAAAGAAGTCCTGGCTTACGGGGACTCCCATCATCAGACTTCCCAACCGACCATCCTGAGCCACAGCCTCGGCAAGCAACCGCCAAGTGGTGATTGAGTCCGCCATCGTAATCGGAACCGTAGCCTCCCCCTTTTCATCGGTAAGGATCTCTGGACGATAGAGCAGAGTCTCTGGAAAACTGCTGCGGACGCTATCCTTTTTACCGGCAACACCGCGCATCTCCGCGCTGCCGTACGCCACACTCACGGAGTGAGCCGCCCGGCTACCAAACATCGCCCCAGCAGCCGCTCCGTAACCACATCCACATCCAACACTGATCTCACCAAACGCTTTGTGGGCCGACACCCCCACCACCACAATCGCTCCTTCACGACCCGGACAGCTATGGTGATAACAGAGATTGTCCGATGGATACAGATCGTCCGCATTTCCGAACACACCATCTGGACCCGCA
>CALLYL010000099.1 GCA_937859535.1 uncultured Myxococcales bacterium | reverse complement strand
CTCTGCTGGCTTCCTGATCCTGACAAGCTGGTGCAAAGTACTCGCTTGGAAAGGCAATGACTCGCTCTTGGCGTTCTTCACCAAGTGCGTCGAGTTCGTGGGTCAGACTGCAGCGACGATCTTCTCCGTTGGATTGGCAGCGACCGCCGCAAGCTACCGCTCGCTGTTCCCCACCGCGCTTGACTGGACGGTCTTTGGCTTCCAGATCGGCAGCTACCTGTGCAACCAGGCGGGACAGCTCTCGACCGCGTACATTGAGCTGACCGTCGGTAGCAAAAACGTCAAGCAGCTCAGCCCCTATGTGCCGATTGGCTTCGCGGTGGCCACCACCCTGCTCGACCTCGGCTCTGGCATCACCAACGCCGCCCAGAACGCCTAACGCCGCCCGGCGGCTTCTTGCTGCCCCTTCATCGACATCCCATACCGCTCGCTGCCTGCCGCCACTGGCTGTTTACCGGACGGCGGTAGGCTTTCCAAACGCACGATCGGATATCGCTGGAAGCTGCGGTCGTAGGAGGGGTGCCTCTCCGCAAAGAAGTGCAGCCGCGCCGCCGGACTGCTGGCAAACGTCGGGTTGGCGAGAAGCTTACTGAATTCCTTGCGTAGCCCGGCGTCGCTGGCAAGGAGCTGCTCGGCGACCTGCTCGGCAATGTAGTCCTCAAGGTATTCCTTTTGCTCGAAGATCGGGTTGAAAAAACCCCAGTGGAGCAGGGAGTCGGGCGCGTCCGGTTCTAGGAGCTGCGCCACCAAGCCACCGCCGCGCTGGGCCGTGGGAATCAGCAGCCCGCCCGGTTCGACCGAGCAGCTCTCGCGCAGCCACTCACCCTCGACGCGCACGGTGTGGCGACCCTCATACGGAGCATCAGCAAAGGTGCGGTTTTTGACCCGATAGGCGGTGCAGGTTGTGGCCTGGGTCTCTGGGACGACCGAATACTTGAGCCCGTGCAGGCGCAGCTTGGCGGACAGCCAACCGGCATGCTGGGCCGGTACAACGTACGCCGCCGGCAGCTTGATCTGGGTCTTTTCGACGACGGTGGGGAAAAACGGAATCTTCCAGACCTCGGGGCGACTCGGGTCGTAGCTGATGCGGAGTCCGCCCGAAACGGAAGATGGCTCTAGCTTGTAGGCGTAACCGGGAAAGCGCAGCTCGACCTTGGTAGGACCGGTGTCGTAGACAAGTGGATAGCGGCTGCCTGCGGGACGCTTTTCATCGATTCGATCGGCCTCTCCAGCGGCTTTTTGCCACTCTGCACCCCGCTCAGCGATGCCCCGCAGGAGCGCAACCAGGGTGTCGAAGGTGGTCTTGACCCGCTTGTCATAGGACTTCCACGAGTGCGTCTCCACCAGCACCCCGAAGCGATTGCGGCGCGGCCAGTAGCCAGTCGAAAAGCGCGGCGGCGGAACCTCGGCCACAAAGCCCGATGTCGGATCGTCTTTGCGCACAAAGCTCGGATAGAAGTCGACCGGCTGATGACCGCCTCGGCGTAGCTCATCGAGCACACGCTGGGACAGCTCACTCCCGATCGGTCGCAGCGTGTCCGCCCCACCGAGTCGCGGCTCGATCTGCACGGCAACATCGGGCTGAAAATCGGCACCGTCTGTCACATGCAAGTCGACATAGAGCAGCGGATCAAAGCGTCCGAGCAGCCCGAGCATCGCCTGCATCTCGATCGTCTCGGCCTTGGCGTAATCACGATTGAGGTTCAGGTTCTGGGCGTTGACGCGCCAGCCGGTCTCGACGGGACCACGCTGGTTCGGACGCTGGTTCGGCCCGAAACGCTCGTGCCCGTCGACGTTGAACACCGGGACAAACACCAAGGTCAGCTTCGACAGCACGCCCGGTAGCACTTCACCGGTGACGAGCTTGCGCACAAGCCACAGCCCAGCGTCTTTGCCGTCGACCTCGCCCGCGTGAATGCAGCCTTGGGCGAGCACCACCGGGCGACCTTTGCGTACGATCGCATCCGGCTCAAACGTCCCATCCGCCGAGGCAACCAGCGCCACCATCGGTCGTCCCTGTGGGGTCATACCAAAGCGCTGACAGCGAACCTGGGAAGGAAACGACTCCGCAAAACGATCGCACAAGCGAATCACTTCGTCGTAACGCCCGGTGCGGACAAAGCCACTCTCCTCTGCGATGGTGCGCAGGTCAGTCGAAGCAGCGGGGAGTGGGGGTGCCGTCGGAAGCGACAGCGCGATCAGCAGCGACGCGGCAGAAAGCATGGCAAGGACTTAGCAGAACTTGAGGCGCTTTGTCCTGCGTTGTGCCTGCGTAAAACACCAGCAGGGAACAGATTTAGACCGGAATGATGCCGCGCTTGCGGGCGGGACGCTCGACCGTGCGATTCCAGGCCATCTTCAGCCCGAGCCCGAGCACGCGCCGGGTATCACGCGGATCAATCACATCATCAACGAGTCCCCAGCCCGCGACCTTTTGGATGTCGATGTGCTGCTGGATCATGGTGACAATCTGCGCCTTGACCTCGGGCGGTGGCTCGGCACCACCGAACAGCTTCTTCCCGGCAATTCCGACCATCCCTTCCGCGCCCATGACGCTGATCTCGGCACCGGGCCAGGCGACGAGCAGATCGGGTTCATAGGCGCGACCGGCCATCACGTAATAGCCCGCACCGTAGCCCTTGCGAACCACCACGGTCAGCTTCGGTACCGTCGCCGAGGCCATGATGTGCAGCATCTTGGCACCGTGACGGATGATGCCCTCGTGCTCGACCTTGCTACCGACCATGAAACCCGGCACGTCCATCAGGAACAAAAGCGGAATGTTGAAGGCATCGCAGATTTGCATAAAGTGCGCGGCCTTGTCGGCGCTGTTGACGTCGAGGATGCCGCCGATATGGCGCGGATTGTTGGCCACAACTCCCACCGGATATCCGCCAATCCGAGCCAAGCAGGTGATGATGTTCTTCGCCCACTTCGGCTTGATGTCGAGGATGCGCCCGTGGTCGACGATGGTCTTGACGATGCTGTACATGTCATACGACTGCCGGGTGCTCAGCGGCAGCACATCGAGCAGCGACTCATCCCGGCGATCGAGCGGATCATCGCACGGCACGATCGGCGGCTTTTCGCCGCAGTGCTGGGGCATAAACGACAGGTAGTCCTTGATCAGCCGCAGACAGGTGTCTTCGTCCGGAACCTCGACATCGCCAACACCCGATGTCTCGCAGTGAATCTTGCTGCCGCCTAGCTCTTGCTCGGTGATTTCCTGTCCGGTAACGGCCTTGACCAGCGGCGGACCCCCGAGCGCCATCGAGCCTTGGTTTTTCACCATCGGCACAAAGTCGGCAAGACCCGGAATATAGGCCGTCCCCGCCGCGCCCGGTCCCACCATCGCTGCGATGAGCGGTACCACGCCCGACATGATCACTTCCTCGCGAAACAGGTGCCCCGAGCCCGCAAACAGCGAGATCTGATCGCCACCTTGCGACTGCGGATCAATGCGCGCCCCCGCCGAGTCAATGAACCACACCACCGGCATCCGCGCCCGCAATGCCAGCTCGCGAATCCGCGTCACCTTGGTTTCGCCAGTCATTCCAATCGAGCCGCCCTTGACGGTGAAGTCGTAGGCCACGGCAGCGACCATTCGACCGGCGACCGGACCATATCCGCATACCACCGCATCGGCAGGAGGCTTGTCGGTCGGATTTCCGCCGCCCATCTGGGTGCCGTGCATGCCGACCTCGAAATACTGGCCATTGTCGAAAAAGCGCTCGAGTCGCTCGCGAGCGGTGAGCTTGCCTCGTTCGTGCTGTTTTTGCACCTTGTCGGGGCCGCCCATCTGCCGGACCCGCTCTCGCTCCGCCTCAAGCTCCGCCACCCGCTCTCGCATCGTCTTGCTCATCTTGCCGTCCTGTCTTTCCGCACTATCGCTTTTCCACACCTTCGCAAATGCGGACGGCGTTGAGAAGATGGTCTACTTGTCACGAAGTCCGTACTGCTTGAGCTTGGCGACAAAGGTACGCAGGGGCATTCCGATGAGCTGCGCCGCTCGCTTTTGGTTGCCACCTGTGGCTTCCAGGGCTTCTCGCATTCGCCGTTGCTCCAGCTCTTCCACTTCGACAGCAATGTTGCGAAAGGTTGGACTTTCCGGTGACGAGGTCATCGCACTCACGGCACTGTGGGCAACGATCGGCGAACTTGTGGGCGCAAACGATCCTGGGACAAGACCACTGGGAGTCACCATCGCGGCAAAGCGGGGCGGCAAATGCCACGGCTGGATGGCGTCCTCCGTGGCCGTCGCGGCACAGTAATCCATCAGGTTTCGCAGCTCACGGACATTTCCCGGAAAGGAGTGCAGGCCTAACAGTGACTTGGTCTTGTCCGCAATCGCCAGCGAGGCCCGGCCCAGCTTGCGACACGCCAGGCTTAGGAATCGCTCGGCGAGCAACGGAATCTCGGCTGGACGCTCACGCAAAGGAGGCAATGTTACCGTCGCTGCGGCCAGTCGGAAAAACAAATCCTCGCGAAACCGCCCGGCCTTTACCTCAAGTTCCAAGTCACGGTTGGTAGCGGTGACCAAGCGACAGTCGATCTTGCGCTCCCGCAGGCTGCCAAGTGGACTCAGCATTCCGGTTTCCAGTACCCGCAGAATCTTGGCCTGCGCAGCCAGCGGTAGCTCACCTATTTCATCGAGAAATACCGTTCCACCACTGGCACTCTCTAGTCGTCCCAACTTGTCTCCAGTAGCGCCAGAAAACGCACCACGGACATGTCCAAAGAGCTCACTTTCAAACAAGTTGTCGGGCACTGCGGCGCAGTTGATGCAGACCAGTGGACCCGCACTCCGCGCAGAGAAATGATGCACCGCTTGCGCCGCGTTTTCTTTGCCAGTTCCCGTTTCACCGGTAATCAATATCGGGAGCGTACTGCGCGCCAAACGACGCAACAGCTCGTATAGACGGACCATCGCAGGATCGGCAAGCAGCGTGGCACTGTCCCCCATCTCCAACACCATCGGTGCCAGCGTCTGCGGAGTATTCCGCATCACACCGGTGCGATGGAGTACCAACGTAAGCGATCCGATCGTCACGACATCGCCCGAGGCAAGCGTCCGTTTCTGTCCTTGCGGAATCGGCTCTCCGTTCACCCAAGTGCGATTGCGGCTGCCAAGATCCACCACCGTCACCGTGCCTTTTGACAACAGAATCCGCGCATGTTGACGGGAGGCCGACTGATCAGGAATCCGCACATCGGATTCCGAAGCGCGTCCAATGAGCAGCTCTCCGTCCTCTTTGAGAGGCAGGATCGAAGAGGTCTCGCTGCGAATCACCAAGAAATAGAAGCGAGGTCCGGCAGTCATCCCTGCCAAGGGCACCACGCTGATCGTGTTGTCGGTAGAGTCTCCCGAGCGATCTTGCATCCTCATCACCGCCCTACCACTCCGAAGGCTGCCCTTATCAGTTGGTCTATCACAGCCCGCTCTTTTTGAGCCACCGCATCACTTCTGTCGGTTACAAGCAATCCGTCCGCCAGTCCCAGTGCCTTCTGCCAGTCTGTTCGGGCCGCCGCAGTCTGTCCCAGCTCCGAAAGGAGTGTTCCACGCTTGCGATACAAACGCACCATCAGCAGCGGAACGTCGGTTGCAGAGGGATCAATCTTCGCCATTTCATCCAACATCGACAGCGCCTCGTTCCAATGCGGCAGTGCTTGCTCGCGAAAAGAACCTTGCTGCGCCGCATCGCCCAGTCGCTCCAGAATCAGCACCGCCCGATCGCGATGACGAGAGGACTCCGGACTCTGCGCCCGCAGTGATTCCTGAAGCTCGAGCGCTCTTTGGAACTTGCGTCGTGCCTCATCGGGATGCTTCCGAAGAAGGAGTACGTCTCCGAGAAGTTGCAGGCTGGTCGACAGTCGCCACTTATGTCCCTGATGACTGCCATCGGTCTGTAGGAGTGACTCCGCAGCCGACACCAACTCCGTCGCAAGCAGTTCGGCGGCATCGAGCTTGCCAATCCGCAGCCACTGCTCGACGGTCTTATGGCCACTATCAATCAATGCCCTTCGACACTGCACATCCTGGGGAGCCGCTGTCAGGAGTCCTTGCACGGTCGCGAGTGCTCGGCTGTAGTCCTGTTCCGCTGCCGCGCTCTGTCCGAGTCTTTCCCGAGCATCCCCTCGCGCCAACAGCACGCGAGACAGTAGCAAGTGATAGCTTGCGCCCTGCTGATCCATTGGTGCGATGCGTAGGAGCAGCTCCAACGCCCGTTCCGCCTACGCCAAGCTCGCCGCACTCTTGCCGAGCGAAAGCTGCGTCTGGCTGATCCGAAAAAGCACCCCGCACATCTGCCAACGATAGCTCTTCTTATCGGGCTCTCGCTTCCACATCGGCTCCAGCAACGTCTCTGCTTGCTCATAGTCGATGAGAGCCAACCGCTGTTGACCTTGCGTGCGCAGCAGATCACCGTGCAACAGGTAGCTTGCGACGGCCTCCTGTCGTCGCGCTGGATCAAAAGGAGTGTGCTGAAGCAGCGTAAGCCGAATCGCCAACGCCTTTTCATAGGTCGTTTTGGCGAGCAACAGCGCAGACTGTAGCTCCAGCACATCGGCCATTCCATCGTAGGCATTGGCCAGGCGCGCTTGGTAGGAATCACTGTGCGGCTCGGTACGCACCAGGGACTCACTCAGCTCAATCGCTCGCGAAAACTCACGCTGCGCATCGGGTAAACCACCGTGATTGCGGAATAGCTCCCCGCGCAGAGTGTGCAGTCGAATCAGAGACTCTCGTACCTCCAGATCCGAAGGTGCCTGCGCATGCAGTTCACCGAGCAGTTTCGCCGTGGTGTCGAGCAGTGCATGACTGGCCATGGTCGCCCCCGGAATCGGGCGCAGGCTACGATTGATCACACTCAGTAGCTCTTGGGTCGCGGCGAGAGTCTCGTTACGGCGTAGCTCGGCCAAGCGATGTTCTCTCCGCGCATACAATCCGATCGCAGTGAGACTCAGCAAAAGGAGTCCCACCAGGAGCCCGATGGACAGCCGCCGTGAAGCTCTTCCCTTTGACTCTGTCATCACTCCTGATGAATGGATGTCGCCCGGTTGGCCATGCCGGAGTAGCCCAGACAAGCGAGCGGCGACCTCTGCCATCGTTGGACGGACGAGCGGGCTTTTGGCGAGCATCTGCTGGAGCAGCGCTCGGCCACGATTCCGGAGTGCGACACTCGTCCGAGCGCAACCGCTTCGGTCAGGAGCCGCCCCACCATCTCTTTGCGATCCTTATGCTCGGAACGAATCAGCTTTACTGCCACCCGTCGCCCAGTCCGAACATGTTCGGCAAGGTAGACAGTGCCTATTCCGCCTCGTCCCAAGACCAGCTTGAGTCGATAGCTTCCGATGATTCCCTCCAGCACTCCCTCCGGCGCAGAAACAGGGCTCTGTAGGAGCGGATCCAAAGGTCGCATAAAGTCCGGGCTGCCCGCCTTAGCTCGTCGCAAATCGTCACGCAAGAGAACGGGCTATCGCGAAGAGTAGCACTCCTTTTGACCCGTCTAAGTAGATATAGTCGGACAGTTTCGGTGCGCCCCCGCCGACCCTGTGTCAAGGACTCCTTTTGCGCCTGCGGCGTGTGTACTCAGAATCCGTACGGACCCGCTGAAAAGCACAGCTTTGCGCTTCCCTTTTCTCCTCCCTTTGCGGTATTGCGCTCCGCAGGAGGAATGACCCATGAAACTGTCCGTCCGTTCCGTATCGCTGCGTAACTCTGCTTGTTTGTTTTCGGTGCTGGCGCTGGTCGCCTGTGGTCAGCCCGAGTCCGAGG
>CALLYL010000098.1 GCA_937859535.1 uncultured Myxococcales bacterium | reverse complement strand
CTCCGGATTCGGGCAGACCAAGCGACGCTGGGAAGATTGGCTCACATCATGCAGGAGCACGAGGGCCTAAAGGAGTAATTGCACATGGGCATCGAACGAGGCTCGCAGATCAAACCCGCCGAAGGAAAGCTGGGCATCCTGCTTCCTGGCATGGGTGCCGTTGCTACCACCACCATCGCAGGCGTCGAGGCCGTCCGTCGGGGCCTGGCGCAGCCGATTGGCTCGCTGACCCAGCTAGCCAAGATCCGAATCGGAAAGCGCACCGAGAACCGTAACCCGCAGATCAAAGAGTTTGTGCCGCTCGCGGGACTCGATGACTTGGTGTTCGGCGGTTGGGATATCTTCCCGGACGATGCGTACGAAGCGGCGGCCCACGCGGGCGTGCTGAAGGCCGAGACCCTGAGCGAGATCAAGCCGTACCTCCAAAGCGTCAAGCCGATGCCGGGAGTGTTCGAGCCGCAGTGGGTCAAGAAGCTACACGGCACGCACGTAAAGAGCGGGACGTCGAAGCGAGACATGGCCGAACAGCTCATCGCTGACATTGCCACATGGAAGAAGCACAACGGTCTGTCGCGCTGTGTCGCGGTGTGGTGTGGCTCGACCGAGGTGTATCAAACCCCGGTGGCCGTCCACTCCTCGCTGGCAGCGTTTGAAGCGGGACTCGATGCCTCTGATGAAGCGATTGCTCCCTCGGCGATTTATGCGTACGCGTGTTTGAAGAGCGGGGTGCCGTACGCCAATGGGGCCCCCAACCTATCGCTCGATTTTCCGGCGATGCACGAGCTGGCCAAGAAGCAGGGTCTTCCCATTGCGGGAAAGGACTTTAAGACCGGCCAGACGATGGTAAAGACGGTGCTCGCGCCAATGCTCAAGGCGCGCATGCTGGGGCTGACCGGCTGGTATTCGACCAACATCTTGGGCAATCGTGATGGCGAGGTACTCGACGATCCCGAGTCGTTCAAGACCAAGGAAATGTCGAAGCTCGGGGCGCTCGAATACATCCTGCAACCGCACCTGTACCCGGAACTTTACAAAGAGTTCCACCACGTCGTCCGCATCAACTACTACCCGCCCCGCGGCGACAACAAAGAGGGCTGGGACAACATCGACATCTTTGGCTGGCTCGGCTACCCGATGCAGCTCAAGGTCGACTTCCTGTGCCGGGACTCGATCTTGGCGGCACCGATTGTGCTCGACCTAGCGCTCTTCCTGGACCTGGCGCATCGCTCGGGAATGGCCGGAGTGCAGGAGTGGCTGTCGTTCTACTTCAAGTCGCCGATGACGGTACCGGGTCTGTATCCGGAGCATGACCTGTTCATCCAGCTCATGAAGCTCAAGAACACGCTCCGTTACCTTCGTGGTGAGGAACTCATCACCCACCTCGGTGCCGACTATTACGAGTAGCTCGTAGCGCCAAGTCGATGGTGAGCTGGGGGATTGCGCGATGATGGCACGACAGTTGTGTTGTCTACTCTTGGCGTGGGCGGTCGGAGGAATACTCCCAACCGTGACGGAGGCACGCGGCAAGAAAAGCTCGTCAGTGTCTCACTCGGTGCGAGCGGCCAAATCAGCGGGAAGCAAAGGGCATCGGTCACAGCGGCGCAAGAAGAAACAACGCCACTACCGGCCCCCAGAGATGCCGTCGAGCATAGAGTTTCTGTCGTTCGACCTGGTGACTGGTCAAGGTCAACTGGTGGTAGTCGGCACCAAGCACCTCCCCGAGAGTCGGCTGCTGGTGCTGTCCGATGATCGTGGGCGGCGCTTTGTTCCAGACCTGGCCGAATGTCAGCCGCCGGTCGGGGTCGAGTTGCCTGCCGAAGGTAGCGATCCAGCGCTGGTGCCAGCCAACCTACGCTGGCGCTGCACGTTTTCGGTACCACCGCTGTATCGCCGCGCCGCGCTGTTGGCTGTGGCGATGGAGTGGGGCGACAAATCGGTCGAGGTTCCGCCCCAAAAGGTTGCAATGGTCTACGCGGCGGCGGCCAAGGCGGTCCCTTCGGCCCCCAAGCCCAGGGAAGATGGCGTGCAACCCCCACGTCCGCAGCCCTCGCCACCCAGTGAAGACAGCGCGGAAGCCGAAGACATCGAGTCTGCCGATGAAGACCGAGGGGAAGCCGAAGAAGCTCCGCACTGACCACGCACGGCGGCTCACTTTGTGGCATCTTGACGCCCATGAGCGTGCCCTCATCGTCCATTTCGACCCTCGCTGAGCACGTCTTCCGGCTCTATCCCGGCTCGCGAGTGGCCCACATCCACTCACTTGGGGTTGATAACGAAGGCGGCGACGAAACGACGAAGGGGATCGGCTACGGCCGCCCGGTGCGGATCGAGCTGGACGGTCCCCAGGGTCGAAAGAGCCTCGTGTTTCATACCGCCCGGCCCGATGATTTTGGCCATGACCGTCGATCGGATCGTGCCCAGGCAATGCTGTTGCTTTGGGACACCGCAGGCAAGGTTCCGCTGCACGCCCACGCCATCGATGTGGGAGCACTGGGCGGTGATGGCGAGCTGATCTCACTCGCGGCGGCCGGAGAGTTCTACGTCGTCACCGAGTGGTGTGATGGAACGCCCTACGCCGAAGACCTACGCCGGGTTGCAGCAAGCGGACTGGCCACAGACATCGACCTATCGCGGGCCACTGCACTGGCTCGAGCCCTGGTGGAGATCCACTCAGCACCAGGCTCTCATCCGGCGGCATATACCCGCGCCATTCGCGATCTGCTCGGGCATGGCGAGGCGATCTTTGGGCTGGTCGACTCCTACCCCGTCGATACGCCGGGCGTGTCACAGAACGAGCTACGACGTGTCGAGGAATCATGTCTGGCCTGGCGCTGGAAGCTGCGCGGACGGACCGAGCGTCTGCGACGAATCCACGGCGACTTTCATCCCTTCAACATCCTGTTCGACGATGCCGATACCCTGCGCCTGCTCGATACCAGCCGTGGCTCTGAGGGCGATCCGGCAGATGACGTCGCGTGCTTGGCGATAAACTACCTGTTCTTTGGACTCGAACATCGCTCAAGCTGGCCGAGCGGCCTCGGCATGCTGTGGGAGCGTTTCTGGCAGGTCTACCTCAGCGAACGACGCGATCCGGGCCTCTTGGCAGCAGTGGCCCCGTACTTTGCATGGCGAGGCCTGGTGTTGGCGAGCCCGCTCTGGTATCCGCATCTGACCGCCGGGGATCGTCGCCGCATACTGGCCTTCGTCGAGCGCGTTCTGGCTGCCGAGGAGTTCGATCCGGCCTGGGGCCGCGAGGCCATGCAGTGAGCGCGCAAACCAGTGGCATGGTCGTCTGGTTCACGGGATATCCAGCCTCGGGAAAGTCAACGCTGGCACGGGTCGTGGCGGATGCGCTGCGCAGGTCCGGCGAGGCCGTTTGTGTGCTCGATGGCGATGACGTACGAGCCGCAATGCGTCCGACGCCTGGCTATGACGATCGCGCTCGAGCAGACTTTTACGCTTCGCTGGCTGGACTGGCCGCGCTGCTCGCCAAGCAAGGTCTGGTGGTACTCGTTCCTGCGACGGCCCACCGTGCCAGTTACCGTGACACCGCTCGCGCCCTGGCTCCGCAGTTTGTCGAGGTCTTCGTCGACACCCCACTCGCCGAGTGTCAGCGTCGCGACCCCAAGGGTCTGTACCAGCAAGCCCCGAGTACCCTCCCCGGCAGCGGGATGGCCTACGAGCCGCCGCAACACCCCGATCTCATCGTGAGACCCGGAGAACCAGCGGCGGAACGGCTCCTCGAACTCATTCAGTCACGACTTGGTGACATCC
>CALLYL010000097.1 GCA_937859535.1 uncultured Myxococcales bacterium | reverse complement strand
ACCACGCCTGAAAATCCGCGTGTCGCTGGTTCGATTCCGGCTCCGAGCACTGACGATGACCCCAATTCTCGACGAGGATTGGGGTTTTGTATTTCTGGGGTGCTTGCGGACAGAGTGGACCCAGCGGACCCAGCGGCGCTGGTAGTTGGCAGACTATTGGCAGACTGCGGCCCGGCTGTGCAAAACCGCTGGGAAGTTGAGTTCCCGTCGCCCACCCCGGCCTGACTACCGGGCAGCTTGGCAAACGCTCGCTTCTTGGCTCCCATGTCGACCTTGCCGTACGTGAGCTCTACCATTCGGCTCGTCGAGTGCCCGAGGATCTGCGCCACGATGAAGCTGTCCTCTCCCTGCTGCTTGAGCCACGACGCCAGCGTTCTCCGCAGATCGTTGGGCGAGATGCGATCGATCTTGGCCCGTGCACACGCCGCCGCCAGGTCTCGTCGCACGTTCAGCCACTCCCCAACGATCGGTCCTTGCGTTTTGCGCTCCTTGCCGAGGATGTCGCGCAGCACCGGGTGAAACGGAATCAGCCGATGCGCGCCGTCGGTCTTGGTTCCTTCGATGCGAATCGTCTCGTTGCGCCAGTCGAGGTGTTCCCAGCACAGACGATCGACCTCGCCATCGCGTCCACCGCTGTAGATAGCCACCAGCAGCCACATCTGTCGGTGCGGTGATAGCTCTGGCAACAGCAGCGCCAGCTCGTCCGTCGTGAGATAGCGCTCTCGCGGTCGATACGGAGCACGGAACTCGGGAATGAGAGCCCGAGGATCGCCGTGGAACATGCCGCGATCCCGCGCCAGCTTGAGCGCCCGACTGAGCGTACACAGCTCCTTGCGCACCGTCTCACGAGCAGCCCCTTCGTCGAGCCGCCGACCAATGTAGCGCTGAACATGATCGAGATGGAGCTCACCGACCGCGAGAGGCCGCGAGTCCGGCAAGTCAGGATTTTCCGTCAGCAGACGAACCAGATGCCCGCCCTTCTCCGCGTACATCCGCACCGTCCCAGGGCTGAGATTGGTACTCGCCACATCGACCAGTCGCCCGAGCGCCGACGCTATCGAGTGGCTGGGTTTGTGCGGGGCCGAGGGCGGGTTCGTGGCTGCGTGGGCCGGATCGTGAACCTCTCGCTCTCGCTGGCGAAGCCACTCGGCGGCGGCGCGCTTGTCGGTGCATCGAGTGGTGTCACGGTGCCGATTCCCAAGTCGGTCGTAGTACTCAGCCTGCCAGTAGGGGCTCTTGGCTGTCTTAAAGAGTCTGGTTTGGGCCATGTGCGCCTCCGCAGGAATTCATCAAAGTCCTCTTGCGCCACCCGAATCACCCGTGCGCTCACCTCGACGTGCCGCATCGAGGAACGGATGAGCCGCAGCGCCTGCTTGAGCGAGATCGACAGCGCCTCCGCAATCTCGACAGGTGTAAGGAGTCGCTTGTCCGTGGAACCCGACATGAGGCCGGGTTCGATCATATCACCTACGCATCAGCCTCGGGAATTGCTCTCTCACTTTCTGAATGACTTCTCGGTTTGGGTGGTTCACCAAAAAACTGGGTGAGTTCTGCCAGACGCGCCTTGGGACGGGCTGCAAGTAGGCACAACAGCGTCATCAGCGGACGACTTGCGGTGCCTGCGCCGCTGGCGATTCGGGATAGGTAGCCTTGGGACAGTCCAAGCAGACGTTCCAGCCTTCGCTGACTGAGGTGCGTCGACAGTGTATGGATCGCAGCGCGGATCAATTGGTGATCGCGCTCGTCCTGCTCGTCTCGGCAAGGACTGAATTCGCTGGCGTCACTCATAGTGCGGTGGCTCCTGCGCAACTGGCGACCCCCTCCATCGGGCCGCATCGCTGCTCGTGCCCCGTCAGACAGTTCGCCAGAGCAATCGGTGCCAGCCCGTCGTTTCGGTCTTCCAGCAGGAGCTGACTGCGACGGCTGTGAACGGCAGCTCGCTTTCCCTCAGCCCAGCGTAAGATTCCGTCGAGCGTCTCCGCTCCGTCTTTGGGCCGCTGATTCCGCGCCCAACAAATCACCGATTGGAGCACTTGCTCTCTCGTCGACAGATCAACCAAAGTCAGCGTAAAGCGCAGGAAGTCGACCCCAGAGGCGTGGGTGTGGTGGGCGGAGAGCTGCGAACGGAACGGCTCCGGCAAATCAGCGATTGCAAGTCGCAGCTCAGGGACCGACAGAAGTGCGGCGAGGGTTCTGATGGACGGCGTCTTGCCGCGCTCGATCATCTTGATGGTCGAATCCGAAAGCCGTGCGAGCGATGCAAGCTGCTCCAGCGTCAGTAGCGCAGCATTCCTTCTGATGCGCAGCAGCCTACCGAACGCGATCGTATCGGTGCTCATCGAACGGACTCCTTGCACCACTCCACCGAGGTGCGATATCTCATGGGCTCCTTTTATGAATTAACGACTTAGTCGTCAACTCATAATCCCAAATGCCGCCCATCTCTCGTCGAGCGATTGTCGTTCGAGGATCGATGGCCACCCCGAAACGTCGACCTACTACGAGTCGGGAGAGAGTGCTTTGAGTAGGAGAGTCCCGCTCCTACAATGCGCTGCAGTTCACGGGGGTTCGTAGATGTCTCGACCAAGTGCTGACGATCCAAGCAAGTACGAAAAGACGCTGCGTGCCTACCAGCTCATGACGAACACTCTCGCCGTGGGTACAGGGGCCAAGAAGATCGAAGACTTCGTGGCGCTCCTGACTTGGGCCATCGAAAGCGAGCAGCCCGGATTCAAGCAGGGTGATGTCATCGGGATTGCGGCAGCGGCGATTGGGCTTGGCTCCTCGCGGAGTACCGTGAAACAAGCGGTGGACCGGCTGCGTCGTCAGGGTTTGGTGTCGCTGGAGATGCCGAAGTCGCCCTATCGGATCGTCTCGCAGAAGGCGGTCTTCCATCCCGACTGGCTGGCGAGTGCCACGATCTCCGCGACGAATCAGCTTAGCGACCACGGCGGCAGCTCGGTGATTGCGAAGCCGCTATGGATCGAGCTTCACGACGGCAGCGCCTATGCCAAGTTACTGAAAGATGCGCTACACGACACGGCAGATCAAGCGATCAAGGAGAGTCTGCTCCATCCCGAAGGACGAAAGCGCTGGTACACGGAGCGACTGCTCGTGTTCCGCAGAATCCGCGTCCTTGGGAACCAGAAGTCTCGGTGCGCGTGGCTCCATGAGGTCACGTTTCTAGCGCTTCCGCCATCGATTGAGCAGGAGGTAGAGGCGCGCATCACCGAGCTCAGCAAAGCTGGTATCCGCATGATGTCGCTGAGTACACTCCTCGGTTCCCTGGCCGTGAAACAGCTCACGAGTGGTCGGACTCATATTGGGATCGGAGCGCTTCATGCCACGCTGCGAAAACATCTGCTGCAATTGGCGAAGCGTTATGACATCGATACCTCTGCACTGACTGGAACAGCACGAAAGCCCGCGACTCTGCTGCGATGGGAGTACGGACACTTTGCCGCCAGGCCCGCAGGTCTCGTCGCGTTCTCGATCTGTCATGAAGATCCCGCGCAGATCCATCTGTTTGCGCGCGATCTGGACTTTGTGAATCCAACCTTATGAACCAGCGTCCCATTCCCTCTGCTTCCCGCCCTCCCCTGTCCACGCAGCCATCGGTGGTTGTGATCGGTTCCTATCGCGAGGATCTTTCCGGATTACTGGCTCTGTCCGCCAGCCTGACCCAGCTTGGGGTTACGGTTCTGCATCCTCCCGCGCAAGCCCGTGCTGTTGGAGAAGAGTCCGGTTTCGTACACCTAGACTGTGATCAATCTCCCCATCCGGCCCAGATTCAGCGCCACGTCTTCTCACTCATCGATCGCGCAGATGCCGTGATTCTGTATGCGCCATCGGGACGGGTAGGACTCAGCGCAGCGATGGAAGTGGGCTATGCACTCCGTGCACACAAGCGGATTCTGTCTACCGCGCCGCCGCAGGATCTGACTCTCCGCACCTTGATTGACTACCGGCCTTCCGCTCTTCGGCGGTTCTTGAAATCGGTGACGATCACGCCCCCCGCAACCGAACATGAACGCGTCTCCATTCACTGACCAGATGACCGCGTTTCGAGCAGGCAGAGTCCGATTCCCTGATGGGCGTCCAGTCTCCATCGTTCAGGAATACGAGACGCACTCTGCCCGAGTCTTTGTCACAGAAACGCACGCCTTCAAGATCCGCAAGCCGGTCTCTCTCGGATTTCTTGACTACAGCACAGAGGACAAAAGGAGGGAAGCCGGTCGCACTGAGGTCATGCTCGGTATGCGTGTCTCTCCCCAGGTCCACTTGGGAGTCTGGACGCTCACGAATACGGAATCGCCGATTCTACTTCCTTCCGAGGGTTCCGGTGAGCCCGTGGTGGCGATGAATCGACTCCCGGAGGCGCTTCAGCTTGAACTGCTGTTTTCCGACCCGCGTACTCCCGATTGGAGGATCGACGCAGTGGCGAGCGCGTGCGCACGCTTTCATGCACTCTGTCCGGTAGATACGCGAATCGATGGATATGGGTCGATAGAGAAGACAACAGAGGCTTGGGCGGTCAACTTCGAGCAGCTCTCTGCAACTGATGCCACGATTCCGCTCACTCCATCCGAACGACAGCAGCTCATCACAGAGACAGCAGACTGGCTCCAGAGTCATCGGGACGTTCTCGTGCAGCGGATAGCTGAAGGTCGAATCCGCGAAGGACACGGCGACCTACGACTCCAACATGTGTACCTTACAGAGCCGTGGTCGGTAATTGATCCGTTAGAGTTTTCCATCGACCTCCGGTTCTGTGATGTCGCAGCAGAGATCGGATTCCTAGCCATGGAACTCGACGCCATCGGGAGACACGCCGCTTCCGAACGACTGGTGAAACAGTATGCAGAGGCAACCCAAGATCACAGTCTTGAAGCGGTGATCCCGTTCTTCAAACGCTACCGCGCAGTGGTACGCGCCAAGATCGAGTGGATTCGCGCCATGCAAAACACCAGCACAGAGCGCGCAAAACACCTCTCCGCCTCCAGACAACTTTTTGTGCTGGCGCTCGGGTGTTAGGTCGCGTATGCAGCAGATAGTCGACGCCTAAGAACTCGCAGCATCCCCCGCATCGGGCTCCAGCACGGGGCATGCATGATCCAAAGCGACCTCGGACCGAGAGCTGGGGCACATCCACAGTCCGATTTTGATCAAGAACTGGCTTGTGCGTGTGCCTATGGCGACGCCATTCCCTGCTCTGTATGTCTGTTCCAAAAACGGCGGTAGATGGACGCTCGACCGGCCACTCAACCAAGCAATCGACCTTGCGCGGGACCATACACCCGGTCTGACACTCGGTAGCACGCACGAGCGTGATCTGGACCTAGCACGCCACCGTACACTGCATCGACCACTCGACCTGGCCACTTAACCTAGCACGCGACCTTACTTCCGACCTAGCACCGAGGCGCATACTCAGCGGGGTACTCGCTCGACACTCAAGTGACGCGCAAAGCGGCGACGGCGGTACAGAGTGACAGGACGTTGACGACGGTACCTCGCGAGCACTTCGCAGAATCGGCGCTCGTTCAGCGGACTGTTGCAACGTGCAATGGAGCGCA
>CALLYL010000096.1 GCA_937859535.1 uncultured Myxococcales bacterium | reverse complement strand
TTGGTCTGAAGCCAACGACACTGGCATCTCGGATGAAGCGACTCGGTATCAGCTAGAACTCGCCGCAGATTTTCCGCGCTCTTTTTTGGAGAACACTTTGGGGTGATGGCATCTCATCGCCGATGCATAGGGATGGCACCCTGGGCGGACCCAATGGACTTGTACCGATTTGGTGAAACACGAAGAGAGGGAGACGTATTGATGTCACGATCGTTTCGGAACCATACCGGCCTTCATTTCATGGCTGGCCTGTGTGCGTTGCTTCTGTCTTGTCAAGCCACGGAGCAGCAGAGTCCTGTGGATGTTCCCTACGTGGGCCCTGTGGACAGTGGAAATGCAGTCTCCGCAAAGCTTACGCTGAGTGTTGATCCGGCTCATCCGGCGTTGTCTACGACGCATCGAGAGCCGCAGTCTGGTCCAGCAAAGGTCACGATTCAGAGTGCGGATTCGTTGGATGTGGTGGCGCTTGCGAAGACGATTCCCGCCCAACCCGACCGGATCTGGGTGGACCTGTACATCGTCAATCATGCCGAACGTGCGGTGCGCGATCTGCAGATGTCTGTTGCTGGTGGCGATGCCTTTGATGTCAGCGAAGATTTGTTCGATGTTCATCCGTTCAAAGCCCCGATCGTGGTGGGTGGGGTCGCGGCACATGGCGTCACGCATGTCGCACTTGCGGTTCCACGAGCGGCCCAGAGCACGCTTTCTCTCTCTTTGTCCGGAACCACCACTTCGCGCAGTGCCAGCAATTCGGCACCGATCGTGATGACTCCGGACGGACGCCTGGTGTGGTCTGTGGTTCCTGATGCAAACCAAGTGGTCGCCATCGACACCGCGACCGAACAGCGTGCCTTTGCGATCGCGATACCTGGCCGACCCAGTAGCGTGGCCATCACCCCCGATGGAGCGAGGCTCCTTGTCACCAGCTCCGATGACAACACCGTGAGTGTGATCGATCCGGAGAGCCGCAGTGTGATTCAAACACTCGGCGAGCGTGACGGAATGGGTCGTGACCTCCGCCACATTGTGGTCGCTCCCGACGGAGGATCGGCCTACGTAAGTGCGTATGTTGGTGATCGTGTGACGCGACTTGTACGCATGCAAAGTGGCCGGTTCTCCGTTTCTGGAAGTGTCTCGCTGGGCCGCAGGCCGCTGGGGCTCGCAGTCGCTGCGGACGGATCACACGTCCTCGCTTCTCACTATCTTCCGCGAGGTACCGTGGACAACAACGAGACCTGGGTCAGCGTGTTGCAGACGGATCCCTTCAAGCTTCATCACGAAGTGATTTGGCGTGACCTAGGAAATCGCAAAGAGGCGGTCTGCCTGGGACAGAAGTTTGGGCAACCAGCCGACAAGATGCTGTTAGAGGGAACAGCAACACAGCTTGCGGGAGTGTTCCTTCCTCCACAAGGAAACTTGGGCTGGATTCCTGGTCTGCGCATCGGACCGACGGCGATTTGGGAACTGGGCCCCGGAAAGATGATTCCGGGAATCGGGACCGGCACGTTTTCCCCGGGATTTGTGTTCTTCCTCGATAGCCGTGGGCTGGAGAAAACGACCACCAAGCAACATCCCCTGGTCCTCGATGTGCCTGATGCCAAGCTGGACTTCCTACGCTGTGCCAAGCTCGATTATGACAGCGAGAGCCCGACGCGTCGACCCGTTGACATGGAGCCAGATGCGCAATGGAGCGACGGCGCAGCCATTCCCACCGGCGTGACGGGTCTTTCGGAATCGGGCGCGAGCCGCTTTGTTGCGTTCAGTCGGGGTGGTCGACGTGCGTTTGTTCTTTCCTACAACGCCGATGAGATCGAAGTCTATGACGCGGCAACACAACACGTCAGCAGCATTCAGTACTTTAAGCTCAGCGGATCGAATCCCACCGGACTTGTAATCAGCGCTGATGGTCGTCGCGGCTACGTAAGCTACGACAACTCGCTCTACGTTTCGGTGTTGGACTTGAGCGCGTATGCGGATCCAGAAAAACTCCCTGTCGCAGGATTCGTTCCGTTTGAGTATCGCGTCACCGGACGTGCCAACAACTCGTTTCTGACCGAGAGCCGGATTGTCCGCTTCACCAAAGGTCTGCCCCAGGTTCCGGCGATTCAGGAACGGAAGCAAGTCGTCGTTGCGGACGCCGATCCGGTCTCTGCCAAGCTACGGCGGGGGCGGATTCTGTTTCATTCCTCGAATCCCGAAAAGTACCCGGCGCTTGCCTCATCGCGACAACTGACTTGCGGAACCTGTCATCCTGGTGGAGGCCATGACGGCGGGGTGTGGGCGACTACAGAGGGAGAGCGTCGGACTCTCCACCTTCGCGGCGGGGTGGCTGGGCGCGGCTGGCTACATCAGATGGGAACGCATCGCGACATCTTGGAATTCGTCAAGACGGTGGTTCCGGAGCGCTTGCGCGGTACCGGACTTTCGGAATCGGACTACCAAGCACTCGCCGAGTACGTTGCGTTTCACATTCCCAAACTTCAGAGTCCACCCACCGACCCGGACAAAGTGACGCGAGGACAAGCGCTGTTTCAGCGGAACTGTGTGGGTTGTCACAGTGGCGACAAAGCCACCGGAGGCGAAGTCGATCCCACCGATCCCTTCGGTGGCGGAATGACGACCGGTCCCCAGCTCTACGATGTTGGGACAACGACGCGGAATGCCTTTGTGGCGATTCCTTCCTTCTTTACCTCGCGCCTGCCCCCTCC
>CALLYL010000095.1 GCA_937859535.1 uncultured Myxococcales bacterium | reverse complement strand
AAGGTGTCGAGCGAATACTATTTGCCCGGCAACTACGCCAACTCGCGACGAGTGGGTAGCTCAGTCCGATTGGTTCTGTCGGACCACTTTCGCTGGCCGTCCACCGTTCGCTTCTATCCCGATTACTCGACTTCCAACTACAACGATTGGCGCGCCTGGAACGCCGAGATTGATCGGCTAAAGGATGCCAACGAGCAGCTCATCCGCAACCAGACCATCGACAAATGGTTGCCCTCGCAAAAAGTGCGGATGCCTGACGGTTCGGTCAAGGTGCTGCCGTACAACTGTGCGGACTTCGCAAAGCACAACGCCCCGACCCACCTTGGCATTACCACGGTTGCGACGATCAACCTGGACTCGCCGCAAGCAGCACCGCAGCGTTCGTCGATCTTGGGAGAGGTCGGCGAGATCTATGCGAACCAGGGCTCGCTGTACATCACCAACCGTCACTGGTGGTGGTGGCCGCGCTTCAACCAGCGCGACTGGACGTACCTGTTCAAGTTCGACCTGTCGGACATCAACAAGGCCCGGTTTGTCGCGGCCGGTGGTGTAGATGGTCACATCGTCGATCAGTTCTCGATGGACGAGGACAAGGGGTATTTCCGAGTTGCCACGACCATCGCCGAGCGAGTCCAAGACCCTCGTGATCCGCGCAACTTCTGGGGCATGATCCAGACCACCAACCGTGTCACGGTTCTTGGGCAAGACGGCGGCAAGTTGATGCTCAAGGGACAGAGCGAGGAGTTGGCCAAGGGCGAGCGCATCTACAGCTCGCGTTTCCTCGGTGACAAGGGCTTTGTGGTGACGTTCCGCCAGGTCGACCCGCTGTACACGTTTGACCTGTCGAACCCGGCAGCCCCGCGCAAGGTCGGTGAGCTGAAGATCCCCGGCTTCTCAACGTACATTCATCCGATCGATGCCAACAACCTGCTGACCATCGGCGTGTACACCCCAGAGACGGGCACGGGTCCGCGCACTCTTCAGCTCAGCCTGTTTGACGTGAGCAACTTTGCGAGTCCGAAGCAGACCTTCACCCAGCAGGTCGGTTCTTCGTACGGCTGGTCGGAAGCTCAATCTGAGCACAAGGCGTTCAACTACTTCCCCGAGCGCAAGATGCTGGCGATTCCGTTCTCGGACTGGACGACGTCGGGCACCGATCCCTGGGGTTCCTTCCGCAGTGAGCTGCGCGTGTTCGATGTCGATGCAGCGACTGGCTTCAAGCTACGCGGCTCGGTATCGATGAAGGATGTGTACATGAACGCGGGTGCTCCTTCGTGGGCCTGGTACTACAGCCCCTGGATGCGCCGCAGCGTGATGGCAACCGATATGGGAACCGATTACGTCTACGCAGTAAGTGATGCCGGCATCCGCGCCGTCACGGGTCCAACCCTGAGCAACACTCTGTCGACGGTGGTCTTCCCGCGCAACGACGTTCTTCGCTAATCCTCTTGGATCAAAGCCAGCCCCAGACACCACTGGGGCTCCTCTTCCGTCCTCCTCTTCTCTTCCGTCCTCCTCCACATCGTGGCTAGGCGCTTTCGGGTTCACGACGGGCCAGTTGCAGTAGCTTTTCTCTCGTCCTACGCGGGAGCTTGGCGAGGAGCTGGGCGGCTTCCTGTTCTGCCTGTTGTTCATCATCGAGAAGATCCAAAGCGCGGGCGGTGTGCTCCTCACCGATGGACGCTGGCTGCGGATCGTGCTTGGGTGTCACCGTCAAGCCACCGTGTCCCAGACTTGAGGCGACCACGTCGGACAGAGCGCCCGACTCAATGCTGAGCGTTGTCCATAGTCCGCGCAGACTATGGGTACACACCCTTGGTACATGCGCGAGCTCGCAGATTCTGCCAACCGTAGACCACAGCACGCGATGGTGACGGGGTCCACCTTGCGAGTTACTTCCGAATAGGAGTGAATTTGCTTCTCTTCCCGCAGCAAGCGACAGGAGTCGCTCTTGTAGTACCGTGGGAACCTTCAGGGGTCGACGGTCACTTTTGTTCTTTCCGCCATCGATCCAGAGGATCTTCCCAGCACCATCGACATCGAGGACTCGGCAGCGGAGTACTTCGCTAGCACGCATCCCAAGTAGCAGTGCCACGACTGCACCCAGCGATAGGACGTCTCCTTCTTCATCATGGAGCCGTAGCGCAGTTGCCACAAAGCGATTCGCTTCATCGATGAGGAGCTGTGGTTTTCCGACGTTGGGACGGCCTTGGGGATGAACCTGTTGAAAGGGACTGCTGGTAGTGAGTCCCTGTTTTGTTGTCCAAGCAAAGAACCGTTTGGCAATTCCTAAATAGAAACGATGAGATGCCGCTTCCAGTGGCTTGCCGGTCTTTGCAGAGGGTCGTTCGATTGCGCTGCGGTAGATTTCTTCTGCACGGCGAGGCGTGATGGTTCGGATTTCTAGCTCAAGCTGCTCAGCGAGAAAGTAGCGCAGGCGATCGTGTTCGTTAGAGAGGGTCTGTTTGCGACACGTTCCGGCCCGCTCCCGTTCCGCAAAGAACGCTTCGATGAGTTCTCCCACCCGATGATGAGTGGGGGTCTTCAGTTGCTGCTCGACTTCCGCTTTGCTGGAAAGCGCAGCGTCCATGGTGGGGAAGTACAGATTCTTTGCACTCCCTTCACCCAGGATGCGAATACGGAATCGGGTTCCATCGCGCTCGGCGTATGGTCCAGTGACACGAGGTGGCGCTTTGGGCCTGGGCATGCACGTCTCCAAGACTCCCTTTGCGCGACGGTCCGCAGACAAAAGGAGATTGGGATGTTAACACGCGATGCTGTCCGCTGAGAAGTCCTTCTGGGATATGGCTGCGCCGACTCGCCACGTGAATTGCGTTCGGGTACTGAGACGACTGCGGCCCACGCGGTGGCCGAAAAGGCGGTGGCCGAACCTCTTCCGAGCTCCTGGGAGAAGAGCGATGGCATCGGCACCGCTGGCATTCTCGGCGATGAAGAAAGGCAAGTGATCGAACGGGCCGTGACGCAGGCCGCCAACCGCCATAACCTGGGATTGCAGGGACAATCGGTGGCGCTGCTGGCCGCTCCTCAGCTTGCGAGCTGTCTGACCGAGCGGCGCTGTCAACTGTCGCTGGCCGAGGAAAACCAAGCCACGATCTTGCTTGTCTTGCACGCTGAGGCGACCTCGATGTGGCGTGGCGGTCGCGACCTGGGGCTGCGACTGACCGCAATTGAAATTCGGTGGCTGAACAAGCGGCGATGGTTGAGCGGACGTGTGCGGCCAGCTCGCCCACAAATGCCGGCCAACTGATGGGCGAGCTGGCGACTCAGGTGCTTGGTGACGCCGTCGGAAGGCCCCGTGGGATGCTAGAGGTCCACTCCAATCCCAACGGGGTAGATGTGCTGCTCCGCGACAAACTGCTCGGTCAGACGCCACTCAAGCGACCGACGGGGGTGGGCACCTTTCCGATTCCCATCCGCAAAGAGGGTTTCGGTTTTGGGATTCCGGCGCTGGCGATCAACAGTCATTGCGTTGCAGGACTGGGAGATCTGGACGCACAGTGCATGCGCATCTACGACACCACTGCGCCAGGTGCGGCTCTTGCTGCGGTCGGCGGTGCGGCTCTGTTGACGGGCACCGTGCTGCTGGCCTGGTCAGCATCGCTCAAGGAAGGCTTACCGACGACTGCCAGGGCGAGAAGAGGACAAGATGCGGTCCCGAGCATCTTCCTCAATGGCTCGCTCCCGACGTTCCCGTTGGCGTCGCTGTTCGCGCTTCTCGGAAGACTCATGAAGCTCTGCGGCTTCGCGACGGGCGACGCACCAGCGAAGGTGCTGCTGGAGCTCGTCAATTTCATGTCGCAGCTCGCTGCACTGGGCGGTCCGGGCGGTTTCTTCGGCCTGGGCTTGGGTCAGTGCTCGTAGCACGTAGCCGAAGCTCCGAGCCTGTTCGGCCAGCGCTTGCGCCGTCGCGATCGCTCCCAGCGTGTGCTCGGCTCGCCTGCGCAATTGATCGAGTTGCTGAGCAAGCTGTTGCCTGTGTTGCCCCGCTTGATGCTCCATGATCCGCGCTACGTCCAAGGCACTTCTCGCTGCGCGCAGCCGCGCTTGCGCTTCCGACTCGGCCATCCGCCGCAGAGACAGCAGCATTTGCGTGACGGGCATGAGTCGCAGAGAGACAGGGCGCATCCTGCCCATCGTACCGAAAATCGAAGAGCGCGGGATCTAGACCAAGTATCGCGGCGGGCTAGTGCGTACTGGCGGATAGCTCAGCGGCTTGTCTTGTCTCGGACGCGAGTTCTTCGCTGGATGCAGCGGCTTCGGCGTCAATTTCGTGCTGGGCTTCTTCGGTCATCTCTTTCAGTCCAAGCTTGGCCCCAGCACGCAGGAACAGAATCCCCATCGCCAGGTTGCTTGCCGTTGCAATGGCCGTCATGGTCAGGCTGTACGCCAGCACCGCTGCATCGCCGCGAGGTGAAAACTCGGAAAAGAAGTATTTGGCAGCCATCTGCGAGGTACCAAGGCCCTGGACGCTAATCGGAAGCGACGCGACAGCAAACACCACCGGTAGATACAGGACCGCAACATGGACCGGAACCTCGATGTGAAAGCAGCGCAGTGCGACAAAATGCCACACCAGCAACACCAGCAGATGCGGGACTCGCACGACCAGCGCACGGGCGTGTCCTTTGATTCCTGCCTCGTGCAGTGGCTCCCACAGCTTGTGAGTGACCCGCCACAGCCGTCGCCAGATCCGTACCATCAGGCTGTCGTGCGTTGTTACGGACGGTGGACCAGAGAGCAAAAAGCGCGGCGGCCAGGTGAGTAGGATCGCATAGACCACCAGCCCGACGAAGAACATCACCAGCACAGGCAGCAGGGCCGCCGCTTTGGCCCCGCCGAGGGCAAGTCCACCAGCCGCAAAAATCAGCAACAGTGCGACCCAGACACCAACAATAAATAGGATGTAGGCGCTGGCTCGCGACAGCGGCACTTTGCCGACGCGGTGGATATAGCCAATGATGCCGAGCTGCCCGGCATGATAGTTGATAACCGCGAGGGTGTAGGTGGCTGCCCGGATGATGTAGAGCTCGGTAAAGCGGAGCGTCAAGCCAAACCACTTGAAGACGTAATACATCGCCAGCGTGTCGGCAGCGCAGTTGACGAGCACCATCAAGCCCGAAAACGCCAGCAGCGGCAGCAGCGGTGCATCGCTCGTCATTTGAGCAAGCTCACGCAGGTTGATGCCACGAAGGGCGAGGATAAGCGCGAATGCTGCGACGAGCAGCGGCAGTGCGCGACGAACCAAGGAACGCATCGCGGGCAACGCTAACACAGCCGCCCCCCACGATGTCAGCCACTAATACGGTCTGTTTCGTCTGCTGACTCTCAAAGCAGCCGAGCTTCGGGCGGTGGATTGAAACAGCGAAGCGGAGGCGCAGCTCTATCTCACCGAGCCGCGAAGGCACCATCTCGAGTCTTTGGCATGGTCGGAAACATCACGTCAAACGGACCCAGGATTTCTTCGGGGGGAGGCTGTGGCGGCGAGGTCTTGGTTCCCAACGTAACCCCCAATACAACCGCTGTTGTGGTGACCACAATGCCGGTGGTGAGTGCTACCCAAAACCACGCACGCTTGTAAACCGGCGAGGGCGGCTGAGTCGAGACGACCATGGCGCGTGCTGCAAGCAATGCCGACAGTTCGCGGATGTAGCCTTCGACCTCGGCCCGCAGCGGGCTTTGTGGATCGAGCTGCAAATAGCGACGATAGAACGTCAGCGCTTGACGCGACTCACCGGCCCGACGAAGGCCTTGCGCAATGTTAAACAGTACCCGCACCAGGTCAGGGCGGGCGATCAGCAGCAGCGCGTACGCCTCGGCAGATTCACGGAAATTGCCCGACTGAAAGAGCTGATGACACCGCTCGACCTCGGACTTGACGGAGTAGTCGTTCGGAAGGTGAATCTGCGTGGCATAGGCATCCCCGGGGATGAGTGCGTGCGCGAGGGCAAAACGACCATTAGCCGCTAGCTCGTGAGCGACGTTCGCCAGTTCTAGTTCTTCTGCGGCCTCGGCTGTCCTGGCGGGGGGCGAAGAGGCGGCGTCGTCGGATTGAGCGTGCGCGGGGTTCGCAATCAGCACCAGCAAGACCACCACCGTCCCAGACCTGGTCAGACGAGGCCGCTTGAGGCGCGGTTCGAGAGCGTCTCGTACCGTCACCACCAGCCAGGTCAATGCAATAAGTGCGGCCAGCAGTGGCAGCGCCTGCATCATGTCGAGCTTGCCAAGGATGGACTGGGCGATTCGTCCGTAGCAAAGCGGGATGTGAAAGGCATAGGCCAGCAGCGAGCCTCTTCCCAAGCGCAGCAGCCAGCCGAAGCTCTTGTCGGGGAGCTTTGCCGATGCAGCCAGCGACAGTGACAATACCGCCATCGCTCGTGCTGTGCCTTCCAGAAAGTTCCAGATGACGGCGGGATGGG
>CALLYL010000094.1 GCA_937859535.1 uncultured Myxococcales bacterium | reverse complement strand
CCGTCGTTGTGAGGCGGAGTTTACGCACCAATGGTCAACCATGGATTTCGCTCAGGAGGTCGGAACTGGGAGGCCGCAATCCCTCTACCGCTTGCCGAACTGCCGAAATCAGTGCGTCAACGCCAAACGGCTTTGGAAGGAAGGCGTTTGGAAAGTCGTCTCCCATCATCTCGTGCGCTTCCTCTGGAGAGAATCCACTCATAAGGAGTACCCGCTGCTCGGGATGTAGCTTCCGAATCGCTGTAAACACCTCCACACCTGAAAGGCCGGGCATGGTCAGATCCAGCAGCACCAGCGTGTACTGTGTGGGAGCAGCGCGGAAGCGGTCTAGCGCCTCCTGCCCGCTGGCGGCAAGCTCTACCTCAAAGCCAAGGTTGTGCAGCAGGAGCTGACCAACGTAGCGAATGGAATCCTCATCATCGGCCAATAGCACCTTCCCACTGCCACGCCATCCGGGCTCGCTGCGGAGCGGTTCATCGATACGCTGATTCTGCACAGGAAGAGAGGGTGGCAGTAACACTGTGAACGTTGTTCCGCGACCCTCCTCAGACTTCACGGTTAACGCACCATGGTGCCCCCGAACGATTCCTAGTACCGCAGAGAGCCCGAGTCCGCGTCCGGTGAATTTCGTCGTAAAGAACGGCTCAAAGATCCGCTTCAAATTCCCTTCGCTGATGCCGCTGCCGGTATCTGCAACCACAATGGCGATGCACGTCCTGCCGATGTTCGGATCGATCACGATAGCGGCTTGCCGAATTTCGGGGGTCACATCGACCAGACAGGTACGGATCAGGACAGGTCCTGAGTGCGGACTCATCGCCTCCGCTGCATTGATCACCAGGTTCATGATGAGCTGCCGAATCTGGGTCGAGTCCATCAGGACCGGCGGCAGATCGGTCGCGAGATCGAACTGTAGCTCTAGGCGAGCACTCACCACAGAGGACTGCGCCAGCTTCGCCGTCGCCTTGACCAACTCACTGACATCCTGCGTACGAAAGACAAACCGCGTCCGTCCAGAATAGGCGAGGAGTTGCTGACACAGCTCTGCCGCACGTTGACTCGATTCCAAGATGACCGCCACAGACTCTTTCGATTGAAGAGCCAGGCTGCGGTCATGGGCAAGCATACTTGCGCTGGCCATGATTCCTGTCAGCAGGTTGTTGAAGTCATGCGCAACTCCACCCGCGAGAACCCACAGACTCTCCAGCTTCTGCGCCTCTGTCATCTTGCGGACCACATCGTCCCGTTCAGACTCCATCTGCTTCTGGACTGTCATATCGCTGATAAACGCCATGACCTGCGTTTGATCACGAAACTTCAGCGGGCTCAGACCAACCTCGATCGGAAACAGAGTCCCGTCTTTGCGTCGAGCCTGAAGCAGTCCGGCCTGCCCCATTGCTCGGGGAACTGGATGGGTCAGATAGCTTTCTCGATGGGCCTGATGTTTGGAGCGCAGATGGTTGGGAATCAGCACCTCGATTTCTTGGCCGACCAGTTCCTGCGGCTCGTACCCAAACATGCTTCCAACTTTGGGATTGACGAAGCAGATGTGCCCATCTTGGTCGACGGTCAGAATCGCATCCAGGGCATTCTCAAAGATCAGGCGGAATCGTTCCTCACTGCCGCGAAGCTCGGCGAACTGTTGCGCCAACTTGCTATTGAGCGACAGCACCTTTTCCTCTGCTTGCCGACGCTCCGTGATGTCGCTGACCAGGACCGCGAACCCACTGACCTCGCCTTGAACCACGTGAGGAATGTACTGCGCGTCTGTATATCCCAGCTCACCAGAAGGCTTGCGGATCACTCGTTCAAATCGCTGTTTTTCACCGGCCAGGGCACCGCGAATGTATACCTCATTTGCAGCAAGCAGATCCGGCCCGAGGAGTTCTTGGATGGTCTTACCCAACATCTGCTCCGAGGAGAAGCCAAACCATTCCATGTAGTGTCTGTTGGCGAATCGGCAGCGGAGATCCTTGTCCCAATATCCGACCATCCCGGGTAGGCTATTCGTCAGCGTGCGAATGAATCGCTCGCTGCGGTCCAGCTCGTCACGCTGAGTTGTAAGCTGCTTGTTCAGCTCGTTGAGCTGATCCACCCGCTGCTCCAGCTCGCTGTGGAGCTTCTGCCGCTGCTCCTCTGCGCGGGATAATGCAGTGATCTCTACAAAGGTCAAAACCAGTCCACGGGGAGTCCGATTGACATCGAAGTATGGCATCACGCGACGGAGATAGATGTCTCCGCTGGCTGTGTAGATCTTCTTTTCGATCGGAGTTCGCGTGGCCGCGACTTTGCCGATGTCATCGAACACATCATCACCTTCCACCCGCGAGGTGATGTGCCTGATGTCACGTTCGAGATCCTGCAAGATCAAGTTGAATATCTTTGCAGCGGCCGGAGTGAAGAACCGAATCTTCATCTCCTCATCGAGGAAGATGGTGCCAATCTCGGTCGCCTGGATCAGGTTTTTGAGGTCACTACTGACGCGATTTAAGTCCTTGATTCGCTGCTCGTGTTCGGCGTTGACACTGTAGAGCTCTTCGTTGACCGAGTGGAGTTCTTCATTGGTACTCTGGAGTTCCTCGTTACTGGCCTGCATCTCTTCATTGCTGGCCTGGAGTTCCTCATTGCTGGTCTCCAACTCTTCAACTGTGGTCTGAAGCGACTCCTTGGCTTGCATCAGCTCTAGCTCAAGCTGCTGAATCCGGACCCGAGTCGCTGCATCCACTGTGTATGAAGCCTCTGGAGAGAGACCTGGCTGAATACCAGTCGCTGGCTTCTGAACCGCAAAACTCACCAGCACAAAGTGGTTGTTGGACACCGGATCTGGAATCGGTTCGGCCACCACATCAAGGATTACGTCCGTGCCGTTGTCATCGAAGCGAACCCCTCGAAGAGTGACCCGCTCATTCTTCTTGCTCACCGCCTGGAGCGCAGAGGAGATGGCCATCCGCAAATCTCCTCTGGTCATCGCCACCAGATCTGCGCTCATTCGACCCATGGGAACGCGCAAAAAGCGCTCTGCATCACCGAAGACATGTACGACATCACGACGGGCATCGACCAGAACGGACGAAGGAACGTACCGCTTCAGAATCGTGTCATAGACCCGCGACATCCGGAGATCTCCGGGGGTCGAAGCGCGAGCTGCGCGTTGTCCTACCGGTGAGATCAGATCCACGCGCAGATCCATCGGAAGTCGAGAATCCCGACTCTTCTGAAATATCTTCCATTGCCTGTCTATTGTCTCAAACTCATGCTGTAGCTCGCTCACTCCTTCACTAGGGCCAAGGAACAGAAAGCCACGGAGCTTCAGCGCGAAGTGGAACGATGCGAGCGCCTTTACCTGCGCGGCTGGCTGTAGATAGATGAGGAGGTTTCGGCAACTGACCAGATCGATGCGCGTGAACGGAGGATCACGAATGACGTTGTGCGGTGAAAACAGAATGTGTCTGCGAAGCTGCGCGGTGACCCGAAATCCACCGGCTTCTCTTTCGAAAAAGCGATGCCGCCGTTCCTCGGACAGGTCGGCTATACTCGACTCAGAATACAGTCCTTCTGCCGCTATTTGCAGGGACTTTCGGTGCATGTCCGATGCAAAGATTTTGATGTTCGGCTCGCGGCCCCGCTCTGTCATGGCTTCGAGCAGTAGCATCGCCAGTGAATAGGGTTCCTCGCCGGTTGCGCAGCCCGCAACCCAGACCCGAAACTCTTCTCCCGATGGGAGCTTATCAAGCAATTGTGGGATGACCGTGTTCTCGAGAATTGCGAAGGCTTCTGGATCGCGAAAGAACCGCGTGACCCCGATCAGGAGATCTTTGTAGAGCGCGTCGAGCTCCTGAGGATCACTGAGTATGCTGGCACAGTAGGATTCAATGCTCGGCGCATGCCCAAGGGTCCACCGCCGGTCGATTCTGCGCGAGATCGTCGCGGGCTTGTAGTAGTTGAAATCGAGTCCGTAGACTTCGCGTAGCCGCTCGATCACTGCCGGAACTCCCGCTAGCGCAGTTGGCGATTCCAGCGATGGCGCAGATAGCAACGGAGCCGCTGGATTCCTGGCATACGAAACCAGCGCTTTTGGCATGTCCTCTGGTGTAAGGATCAAATCAACCTGGTTCGTAGCTACCGCACTGCGCGGCATCCCATCGAACTTGGCGCTCTCTGCCGACTGTGCCAGGACCAACCCCCCGGCTTGGTGCACATCGCAGAGTCCCAGACTCCCATCCGTGCCCGTTCCTGAGAGTACGATCGCAATCCCGCGCTCCCCCACATCCCGAGCGAGAGATCGGAAGAAGGCGTTGATGGGCATACTCAAGCGCTCATCGGATGGCTTGTCATAGGCATGCAGCACGCCACTACTTAGCACCATCTCTTTGCGCGGCTGAAGGAGGTAAATGGTATCGCGCAGCGGTGCCACTGGGTCTGCGACCCGCACGATCGGCATCTTGGTGAACCGAGCCAGCAGCTCATCCATCAAGCTGTTAAAGTCCGGAGATAGGTGCTGAATCACGACAAATGCCATCCCTGTATCCAACGGGACGGCCTGAAAGAATCGTTCCAGCGCTTCCAGTCCTCCCGCTGAAGCACCTAGGCCCACAATGAATTCTGGGGCGAGCGGGTCTGTCCAATCCGACTCATGGTAGCCATCGGGAGATATCTGTCCGACAACACTCTCTGCCACTGATTCCTACCTCCGCGCAATCTGTCTCTGGCTGTCAGTTCGCTACCACTGAGGTTCACATGCAGCTTCCCCCACATGACCCAGTGATCGCTAAGTTGACGAAGGCACGGCCACAGTATCACGCGCTCCAGTTTCCTGCAGGTGGAATTCCTCCGGTTCCCATAGAAGGTGGTATGGGAGTCCGAGATTCGGACCGCATCAGTAGTCTGTAGCGACGTGCAGCTAAACACTCTTTTCTGCAAGAGTCGGGACTGTCCATCGTGCGCTGGCCAACGGTGGGTCGACTCTGCTGCGCACTTTCGTTGTCCATGTGGTTCCTGCCGTTCCGCTATGGACCGGCTGCGTCATGTTGTCTCTGTGTTTGATCTCAGGCTGGCGAGAAGCTCGTCGAGTTGGTCGAGAGTCTCCGGCATCGCGCCCGTCGATCCAAAGTCGATCGCTTCCTTCGAGGGATAGAGATCGTGCACCACCACCAACGTCTTGCCGGCGCGTTCCTCGAACGTCACCGTGGTGATGGTCTTGCCGCTGTCTCCTTCCTCATTGGTCCAAACGAGGCGTGAGTGCGGTATCACTTCGAGGTACGTGCCAAAGAACTCCATCGTCGAAGCTTCGTGGCGAAACACCAAACGATACTGCCCGCCAACGCGAACATCCATTTCGCAGGCAAGCAGGGTCAGCCCATACGACTTGGGTACCCACCACCTCCTGAAGAGTTCTGCCTTGGTCCATGCCTCGAACACAAGGCGCGCAGGACCGTTTACGGTTCGTGTGACGACGAGTTCGCGCTCGGACTTCCGTTCCACCGAGGTGTGGTTCTTCGTAGGGGGGGCCTCATTTTCTCTTTTTCCGTCCATCGACTCTCTCCTTCTGTGTTAATTCCTCGACAACGTTGTCCAACTCATCGAAGCGTGCGCTCCAGAGCAACCGGTACAACTCGATCCATGCCGCCTCTTCTTGCAGGCTGCGGAGGCCGAGCCTACAGGTCCGCACCCGCCCGACCTTTTCCGTAGTGACGAGCCCCGCTTGCTCCAAGACGCCTATATGTTTCTTCATGCCGGTGAGGGTCATGTGGAACCTCTCGGCAAGGGCAGTGATCGAAGCGTCCGCACGCCCGAGTTGCTCCAGAACGCCCCGCCGGGTGGCGTCCGAGAGCGCGCCGAACGAGGCATCGAAGTGGGTTTGGCTATACTGAACCATACGGTTCAGTATACAATCCGGCGTGACGACATGCAATGGAGGGATGAGGACCGCTGCGTTGCCCTGCTTGGCAAATAGGTTACTGAGTAGGGCGAAATGGTGAGTGAATCATGACGATGTCGAAAAACCGGGAACAGACGAGCCGCGAATCCGAGGTCAAGCCGCGTACTCTTGGTGCCCGGGAAGCTGTGCGGCACGCATCTCGAAGCTCCAGATACAGCGAGCTAGCTGTACCATGTCCACGGAGTCCTAAATGGTCACATCGATCTTCCAGCTACCACCAATCTCGGTCGACGAGACGCTGGCTTCGCCGCCGGGGCGGGTCGATCTGTGGTGTTTCTTCTACGAGGAAATCAAGGATTCCGGCCTGATCGATTCGTACTATGCGCTGATGACGTCGGAGGAGCAGGCGAGGCACCACCGCTTCTATTTTGCGCGCGATCGCTTGCTTTTTCTTGCCACACGTGCCCTCGTGCGCACCGTGCTCTCCGCCTACGCTGATGTGTCACCAGAGGACTGGCGCTTTTCGGCGCAAGAGCAAGGCAAGCCATTCATCAAGAGT
>CALLYL010000093.1 GCA_937859535.1 uncultured Myxococcales bacterium | reverse complement strand
GTGGCGTGCCGCCCGGTCCGCAACTTGTGCAGATTGACAATGGAATGGGAACCGCGAAGACGTCGATTTTGACGGCGGTATATGCGTTTGGTGGCGATGCGCAAGGCAACGCGGTGCGGATTCGGAGAATGGTGGCTCAGGGCACCGATGGCTCCGACTTCGAGGATGTTGCGTTCGATGTCCTGTTTCCGCTGGCGCGCTTTGTGGCGCTGTCCCCGGACGGCGCGATCTTGTATGTGCTGCAAGAGCCAACCAGTGAGCTGGCCCAGCCAGAGTCTACGGACAACCCATCGGCTGCGACACCGGCGGATGCGACCAAGACGGTAGTCAGTGAGCTGTTGGTCCTGCATCTGGGTGGCAAAGGGGGGCCGCGAGCGCTGCATCGGATGCCGCTGGCGCTGCAAGGGAAGCCGACCGGGCTGGTGGTGGGGCCGTTCGGTCAGCTCGTGGTGCTGCAAAAGCGGCAACTGACGGTGGTTGATGCCACCACACCACTGGCGCTGCATCCACTGGCTCAGTTGCCTCTGGCCGCGCCCGAGCAAGAGCGCGAGCTCATCGATGCCGAGTTCGTGGGCGATGGTCGTCAGCTTGCGGTACTGGAGGCGTTTGCCAACCAGATCCACCTAGTAGACTTGCACCAGCCCAGCCTGCCGCAGGTCGTGACCGGCATCTCGCTGTCGCAGGCCTATGAGCAGCCGTTTTCGATAGACCTGGCGCTCGGAGCGGATGGTCAGTCGCTGTGGGTGTTGCAAGGGCCCAACCTGCGGCTTGCTGGCAAGCGGCTGGTCGATGGCCTCAGCGGTGCGTGGCGCGATGTCAAAGCGATGGAGCTGAAAGCGGCGGGAAAGACGCTTGGCCAAACCGCCGTTGGAACGGCCATGCTACCGAGCGAGTCTCTTTCGCGGCTACAGCTTGTGCAACTGATCGAGGGACAGCTTCAGGTCGTGAAGTCGATCCCGTTGCCGCCCGAGGTGTTCCCGTTTTTTGTGCAGCCGGACTACCAAGGCTCGCTGTACGTGAGCGGTGTCAATCGCAAGAACCAGTTTACCGACCTGGAAGCATCGCTGGCCGGGGTGGGCAGGCTGCTGGGCGCGCTCAAGAACACCGCTCAGCTTGGCTTGGTGCTCAAGGTTAGTGCCGATACTGGAGCGGTCACGACGGCGGTGCAAGGGGTTGCGATCTACTACGATCTGGCGCTGCTTCCAACGGGACAGATGCTGACCTCGACGGTCAGGCTGGGGCCGGGATACATTCCGCCTCGTCTGACTCTCGACTGGGGTTTCGAGGTTCCTGGGCGGTCGTTCGCGAAGCTGCGTGAAGTCGCCAACACCGGCCTCAAGATTACCGACGCTGTCCAGCGCATGCTGCCGCCGTATCGTTATGAGCGAATCGGGGTGCAGTAAGCTCGGATGGAGAGGCCACAAGGGGGCGAGACGGTACGGGCGGCAACTTAGGTAGCGCGTAACCGCCCAACTTGTGTAACGTCTTGAGTCATGCCGACCGTGGACTTTGACTTCCAGCGCTACGTCCTGCGAAAAAAGGGGGCTCGCGCCGCCCAGGTTCGCGAGGGAGCGGCCTATGCCTATCCCGGTGATGTTCGTCTGCTGCGTACGCTAGACCGCCTGCGTCCGGTCGAGCTGGCCTTGCAAGAGGCGGGGCGTCTGTGGCAGAGCGTGGCTCGCGCCGAGCTGCTGGGTCCAGCGGTGCGGGCGGTGGCCCCGCGCTATGGCCAGGTGGCCGCGACGGCGAAGCGCTGTGCGGAGATCCTGCACATCGACGTGCCTGTGATCTACATCTCGCCTCGTCCGTCGGGAGTTCTGACGCTGGGGACCGAGGCCGAAACCTACATCGTGCTCAGCCAAGGGCTGCTCGATAGCCTGAACGCCGATGAGCTACTCGACGTCATCGGTCGTGAGTGTGGGCGGATTCAAAACGGCCACGTACCGTTCCGTACCGCGCTCCACTACCTGACCCACAACGCCAGTACGATGACGCGCTGGGCGGTTCGTCCCGCCACATTGACGCTGCTGGCGTGGGCACGACGGGCCGATATCACTGCCGATCGTGCCGGGGTGCTGTGTGCGCGCAGCATTGATGTGTCGTTGATTGCGATGCAGAAGGCGTTTCCCGAGGATGACAGCCGCGAGCTGGCTCGTCGTTATCGAGCGATTCAGCGCTTTTCCGGCAGCCTCTATTACCGCACCGTGGTTGGGCAAGAGGCCGAAGACGGGGAAAGCACCGAGGACTGCGATGCGGCGGTGGCGCTGATTCTCGATGACAAAGAAGTGGCAAAACCGACCCAGAAGGGCAGCAGCGGGGCCGCTTCAGATGGCCGAGGCTCGGGCGGACAGACGGGCGAGGGCGGTGGACGATGAGCGTACTTACCAAACAGCACCGGGAGCTAAAAGACGGCCTGTTGACGGTGCTCCGCGATGTGGCACGGCTCGCCGATGACACCGGGATGCAGACGCTGACTTCAGAGCTTTTGCGCGAGCGAATTCCCAAGCTAGAGGAAGAGCGCTTTGTGCTGGTGGTGCTCGGCGAGTTTAACCACGGCAAGTCGACGTTTGTGAATGCGCTGCTTGGCGCGAATGTCTTGCCTGCCGGAATTACTCCGACGACGGCGACCATCAACCACTTGGTGTTTGCCGACAAGCCGTGCGCCAAAGCGGTGCTGATGGACGAAACCCAACGAGTGGTGGATCCCAAAGCGCTCGCGGAGTGGGTCACCATCGAAGGCAGCAAGGCCGACAAGGTTCGCTACGTGGAAGTGGGCTGGCCTGCCGAAATTTTGCGCGACCGGGTCACGCTGGTCGACACCCCGGGCGTCAACGACATCAACGAAGCCCGCGCCGAGATTACCTACAACTACATTCCTCGCGCCGATGCGGTGCTGTTCCTTCTCGATAGCTCGCAGGTACTCAAGCAGTCGGAGCGGTCGTTCTTGGAGCAGCGGATCTTGCGTCGGAGTCGCGACAAGCTGCTGTTTGTGATCGGCAAGTCGGACCTGTTGTCGCCCGAGGAACGGGTGGAAGCGACGCGCTACGTTCGTGACAACCTGCAACCGCTGCTCGGGGCCGAGCCGATGATCTTCCCGGTGTCAGCGCGACTGGCACTGGCAGGACGGGGTAGCGAGAGCGGCATTCCCGAGCTGAAGAACTACCTTCAGCACTATCTGTCCGATGAGCGGGGACGCGTGCTGCTCGACAACGCTTCTTCCGATGGACAGCGGCTGTGTGCGTACCTGCGGCAAAACCTTGGCATCAAGGCGCGCTCGCTCGGCCTGACTTTAGAGGAGCTGGAGACGCGGATTGCCCGGGTGCAAAAAGAGCTGTCGGGGAAGCAGCAGACGATGCGCCAGCTTCAGGCGAGGATCGTCGCTGAATCGGACGCCATCAAGGCCCGGATTCGGCTCGACTTGGAAGAGTTTGTCGCGGCCTTTCACACCGCGCTGCCGAGTGAAATTGATCGCGCCAGTGCCGACGATGTTCGCAAGTACCTTCAGCTCTTTTTGCAAGACACGTTCAAGCTGTGGGCGGAGCAGGAAGGCGACCGCGTGGCCTCGGAGTTGGAGCGGCTGGCCGAGCAAATCATCCAGATCACCAACGAAAACGTCCAGCAGGCGATGGCGACGCTGGCGGCGGAGCTGGGTCCGGCAGACACCCGAGTCGATCTTCAGGTCGATACCCTCAAATACGACGTCGGGGTCTTTGCACTCGGGGCGCTGGGGACGGGAATCTTCCTGTTCGTCAATACTTTCGTGGGTGGACTGCTGACGCTGGCTGCGCCGATCATCGCCGTTCAACATATCCTCCCAGAGCGCGATTTGCCGGG
>CALLYL010000092.1 GCA_937859535.1 uncultured Myxococcales bacterium | reverse complement strand
ACTGCATTTGTCGACGACAAGCAGGGTTGTCCTCAAAGTCCGCTAGGGAGTACGGATTGGTGCTCTCTGTTAAGTAGAGCTGAAGCGGCTTGTCGATGTTTTTGGGCGCGATGTTGATTCCCTGAAAGTGAAATCCGTACATCGCGTTAAGCTGAAGCTTGCGCGAAAGCAGCTTGCCCACGTAACGCAGCGTTGCATCGTGAACCTGATCGGTCGATTTGTACTCGCTATCTTCGACGGAACCAGACTGTCCGTAGCCGAGCAGAGAGTACCCAGAAAACGTCTTGGGAGACGCGATATAGGACAGCGTTAGGTTGTGATCAGGACTGATGTTGAACTGGAGTTTTGCGATGCCGTTGTAGAGCGTTCGCAGCTCGGTGAAACGCTGGGTTCCCGATTCCTCCATTTCGATCGCCAGCGCCGAGGAACCTCGACACAGAGCCGAATCAGACAGATAGCTCGGACACTGATATTTCGTATCAATCCGCGCTCCACCGGAAGCCGGATTCCAGTTGGCATGACGCGTCACACGATCGGTCTGGTACTGCGTAACCGTTGGTGCAAAGCCAAGGTAGAACCAGACCTTGTCCTTCTTGAGCGGCCCCCCAAGCTCGAAGCCAATGTCTCCGAGCAATCCATCGGCGCGTCGACGATAAGCCAGCGCCTCCCCGAGTCTGCCCACGGTCTTCGGAGTGAGCTGAAACGGCTGCCCAGACAGAAACACGCTCCCATGCAGCTCGTCGCCACCGCCCTTGGTCACAATCGAAACCACGCCACCTGTGGCACGACCGTATTCGGCCTGATAGCCACCGGTGATGACGCTGATTTCTTTGATGAAGTACTGATGCAGCTCTGTCCCGATGATGCCGGTGTTGGGATCAGAGGTATTGAGTCCATCGATGATGAAGTTGTTTTCGTTGCCGGTCGATCCCGAGATCGACACGCCGACATCACCACCCTGCCCGCGTGGCGGATCGACGGTGCCCGGGGCCATCGACAGGACGCTCTCGAAAGTACGTCCGCGCACGGCGGTATTGCGCAGAACCTCTTGGTTGATCTCGACACCGGCGTTGGCGCTGGCGGTATCAACATTCGGAGCGCGCTCGCGGATGACCTTGACCTCGCGTGCGACTTGCTTCAGGGGAAACGCAAAGCTAATCGTCAGCGTCTTGCCATGGGTGATGCGGATGCCGACCCGCTCTTCGATCTTGTCACCCAGATAAAAGCGCGCCACGTAGTCATCACCCGACGGTATTTCGGTGATTTGATAGCGCCCGTTGGCATCGGTGATCTCGACCTGCTCTCCTTGCAGCGCCGGGCCCGTCACCACCACCGTGACCCCGGCGAGCGGCTTGCCGTCGACGTCGCTGGTCACAATTCCTTTGATCTGTCCGTTCTGGAGCTGCGCTCGTGCAGTCTGCGGAGCAGAAACGGCGGCCACGGCCACTAGCGCGGAAACGAACGCTTGGTGGGACATCCGCCCAAACCGACCGACACCAATCAGGGTGGGTTGCTTTCTCATTGCCGACTACGCTCTCCCTTTGTGCAAAAAAGTCGCGGCAGCTTCTCCGTGGCGAATCTGCTTCCACGCACGAAGACTCGACGCTATCACGGTCATGTCGGTGAAGGAATGAGAAGCCGCTCTGGCTGGTTATTAGCTTACAGTGGCTAGCTCAATCGATATGAGGTCCGTCTTGTTCACGCTCCCTAGGTTCCCACGCCGCCTTGGCACCCCAAGCTCCCGCTTCAAGCAGTGGACTGCAAACGCCGCAATCGGTGTCGTCCTTGGCGTTGTTCCCCCCGGCGCAACGACCATCCCGCAGGCTCTGGCCGCGCCCTCTGCGTGGCCAAGCGACACCCTGGCACTGCGCGTCCCCGGCCCGCTGTCGCCGCGCAACGCCTCCTATCGGCTGACAGCCCGCCTCGATGAAAAAGCCCACGAGGTCAAAGGCCAAGGCACCCTCATCTGGCGCAATCTCGAACGCAAAGAGGCCAGCGAGCTATCGTTTAACCTCTACCAGAACGCGTTCAAGCACCATGCGACCACCTTCATTCGCGAGGCCGGAGCCCAGCTTCGCGGCGATGAGATGCCGGAACACGGATTCGGCGCGATCGATCTGTTCTCCCTGAAAATCGGCGGCGTCGAGCTCATCAGCAAAGCGCAGGTCATCGACTCGGTGCTCAAGCTCAAGCTCGACACACCCGTCGGCCCCGGCAGCGCCATCGAGATCGAGTTTTCCTTTACCACCAAGCTGCCCCGCACCTTCGCACGCTCGGGCTATTCCGACGACTTTCACGCCGTTACCCAGTGGTTCCCCAAGATCGGCGTCTTCGAGTGCGACAAAAGCAGTGAGCACTGCGGATTCCGCATCCACCAATATCACGGCTTCACCGAGTTCTTTTCCGACCACGGTAGCTACGAAGTCACCGTCGATGTCCCCGAGAAATTCGTAGTCGGTGCTACCGGCATCCAAATCGCCGAGCAAAAAAGCGAAGGGCGCAAGAAACTCACGTTCCGCGCCGACGACGTTCGCGACTTTGCGTGGTTCGCCGATCCCAAGTTTGTCGAATACAAAAACCGCGTCACCGATAAGCTCGGTGATGTGGAGGTCCGCGTGCTCAACCGCCCCGGACTCGGTAGCCTCGACCTTCGTCATTTACAAGGCGTCCGCGCCGCGATCCACGAAGGCGAGCACCGCTACTTTTCGTATCCCTACAAGAACGTCACCGTCATCGTGCCACCTCGGGACAGTAACGGTGCCGGTGGCATGGAATACCCCACGCTCATCACCAGCTTTTTAAGCCCGATGCCCGACGGGGTCCGCATAATCGAAAGCGTCGACGCCCACGAGTTCGGCCATCAGTGGGTACCGATGATGATTAACTCCGATGAGGTAGAGGATGCTTGGCTCGATGAGGGGCTCAACCAAACCTTCACCGGCCAGGCCATGGATCGGCTGTTCCCCGACGGCTGTAGCTCGATCAAAGTTGCCAACTTCTGCCTCGGTGATCGCGATGTCGACTGGATGAGTGCACGCGGGGTGCTACGTCGCATGCCGCTGTCGACACCGAGCTTCCGGCTGAGTGGCCGCACCTACGGCGCGATGACCTACGCCTATACCTCGCTGATGATGCGCAGCCTCGAAAACTACCTCGGCCCCGAGCGAATGGTGCAGGCGATGCGTCACTATGCCGAACGCTATCGCTTCCACAAGCCGCGTCCCGCCGACTTCATGTCTGCGATTAGCGAAGGTGCCGGCGAAGATTTGAGCTGGTTTTGGAACCAAGCCGTCACCACCACTCGCGTCGCTGATTACGAAATTCTACAGGTCGACAACCAAAAGCACGAGCTGGCCTACGGCCTGTGGGACTGCCCACCGAAGCCCCCGATGATGCCCGAGCACGTCGAGGGCGCCGAGCGCGTGGAGTGGCTGCGTCACCTCACCGAATCCAATCAGGCCGCCTGTGTCGGGAAACCAGCAGGTCGTCACGAGCTAAGTCCACCTACAGACAAAGAAAAAAAGGCCAACGCGAAGGACAAGGGCAAAGACAAGCAACTGTGGGATAGCTTGGTGGTCGTCCGTCGGCGCGGTGAGCTGATCTATCCCGTCGACGTCGTCGTCAAGTTCGAGGATGGCAGCCAGGAGCAAGTGTCGTGGTCGCTCGCAGAGCAGAATGCGCACCCCGAGGAACGCATGCGAACGGTGCGCTTCTATCGTCGAGCAGCTCTGGAACGGGCGGAAGTAGACCCGCAAATCAAGCTGGCCCTCGACGAGAAGCGGCTAAACAACGGGCTCCTCGCGAAGCCAAATATGCGCCCGGTGACACGGCTGTTTTTAACCGTACAAAGCTGGGTCCAGACCGCGCTTGATCTCATCTCGCTATAGCGACGAAAGGACTACGCCATGCAACAGCTTATCCACAACCAGGCTTCTGTCCCCAACGTCGCTTCGCAAGGTGGCTTTGCCGCGCTTCAGAAGGGCCTGTCCAAGGTCATCGAAAGTCCGCTGCTGATCCTCGGACTCGGAATGTTGTCGCTGTTTACCGCCTTGGTCTCGACGCTGCCGGTGCGAGCGATGCTGCGCGAAGTGCTGGCGCTCAGACCCTTGGCCGAGCGGATCGCGAAAGGCGAGTACGACGTTGGTCTTGTCGAGATCATGAACGACAATCCCGCTGCGATGGCGGCAGTGACCTCGGCGATCACGGTCGGCGTCCTGTGCTTTTTCCTGCTACACGCGCTCATCTCCGGAGGCATCCTCTCGCGGCTTAGTCCATCCTCTTCGGAGCGCTATGTACCCGCCGGACAGTTCCTGGTCCGCTGCGCGGAGTCCGCCTCGCCGATGCTGAAACTGGAGCTATTGTTCGGGCTGGCGGTACGTACGCCTCTCCTCTTGCTCGGAGGTGCCGCCGCTGGGTTCGCCATCGGCTGGAGCAAAGCCGGTGAGCTGTCCTGGGGGTCGCTCATGGGTCGACTCGCTCCGGTCGTGATGGTGTTTGTCCTGGCCTGGTCGCTCGCCAGCATCTGGCTCACCCTGGCCCGAATGAAACGCCTCGACGATGACACCCGCTCAGCCTGGCAATCGCTGCGGGCTGGCCTTCATGTGCTCGGTCAGCGCCCCGTTCTCATCGGTGCTCTGCTTCTGGCGGTGTTGGGATTGATCGGTCACGGCGGCCTGCTTGTTTTGGGACGTACCCTCACCGTCAAACTCGATGCCAAAATGCTGGTGCTATGGGCCTTCGTGATCCGACAGGCGCTGTCCCTGCTGCGAACCGCGCTGTCGATGCTGATCATCGCGGCCACCAGCGAGCTAGCGGACGATCGCTAGCCCTCAACCGCTGACGAAGCAACCTGCAACTTCCGGCATTGTGGCAATGAAGCGGGCTGCTTTGTGATGGGGCGGACTGCTATAATCGGCTCAGCTTATGCGTCCGACGCAGCCAGGAAGACAATTCGCGAGCCCTTGTGCTCTGTTGCGAGCACAGGACTGCTCGACGGCAAGCAGTCGCCGTGAGCACTGGGCCCAACAGGCGATTGGGTGGCTTACGCGATTTAGCCTGCTAGTGGTCTTGTCGGCCAGCTCCCCGGCCTGGGCAGAGGAGCCAAGTTCCGCCACCGTCGCACCGATGACCGCCTCACAGCCCGCAGCGGCGGCTCAACCTGCACCAGTCACAACGCCCACCCCCATCCCGCCATCGCCAAACAACGACCAGCTCAGCGACCTGGACCGGCGAACCCGTGAGCTGCGCGATCAGGTATTCCGCAGCAAAGCGCGTCTGTCGCTGCTGACCGAAACGCTGCTCGGCTCCGCCCAGGGTGGTGCCAAGCTCGTCGTCGTCCAGAAAGACCAGATGGGACGGCTGTACCAGATGGTCAAGGTGAGCTACCAGCTCGACGGACGTGAAGTATTTGTGCGCAGCCTAGAGCCCGGGCACCCCGCTGAACCCAAGGAACAGAATGTTTACGATGGCAACGTCCGTCCCGGGGATCACACCTTAGGGGTCGCCGTCACCTATCGCGGCGACGGCAACAAGGTTTTTTCTTACTACGAGCAATACACCTTCACCGCCAAGGCGGCCCATCGCTTCAGCGTCACCGATGGTCAGACGACTCGCTTGGAAGTGGTGTGCTTTGAAAAGGGCAACCCGCTGCTGGTGCGGGTGGAAGACCGCCCCGCATTCGACTTCCGGGTCGAGAGCACCAAAAAGGCCAACTGACGTGCGCCTTATGCCTTGCATACCAACTCCTCGAGCTCCTGGACGTTCCGGGTACGCCAAACGGATTCTGACGCTGAGCTTTGTCGGCGCTCTCGGGCTGTTGACGCCGCTGGTCTCGCCGTCGCGTCCGGTGCAGGCCAGTGAACAGGCGGCCATTCCGCTGTCGCAGGCGCTCGATCAACTTGAATCGGCATTGACCTCGCTGGAAGGCTCTCTCCCGACGCAGACTTCGATGCCCAGCACGGCTACGGCAAGCGCAACACCCGGCGTCAACAGCCCCGCTTCGCCGAAGAGCATTCTCGACCGCGCCCGTCAGCTATACGAACGTCGGCTGTACGCAGCCACGTCATCACTGCTCACCGAACAGTTCGCGCACGATCCGGCGCTGGCCGAAAATCCCGAGGCATTGCAACTACTCGGTGAATCACTGGCCGAACAAGGCGACCTGCGAGGGGCCAAGCGCTCGCTATCGAAGCTCGTCGAATCCAAGCCCGGTGATGTCCAAGCGCTGCTGCGATTGCTCGCGCTGTCGACTCAACTCGGCACCGATCCACAGGAAAAGACCTGGCTTTCGCAGCTTGCGGCAATTCCTGCCGCCAATCAGCCCGAGTCTGCGCCGTATGTGAGAGGCAAGCTTCTGTTTCTGCGCGGCGATGCCCAAGCGGCGCTCCCGTTGCTAAACACCGTTGCCGAGTCGAGTAGTTTTTACCATCGCGCCCGCTACCTCATTGGGGCTGCGCAAATTCAGCTTGGTAAGCTCGACTCAGCCGAGACGGTATTTAAGTCTCTGGTCGACAAGCCACTGCCCCGTCGTGATGACGATCTGCGGGTTGTTGAGCTGTGCCACATGGCGCTCGGCCGGATTTATCACGAGCGCGGCGACAGCAAACGGGCTCATGAGTCGTACCTGCGGATCTCTCAAAAGAGCAACCTGTTCAAGGACGCGATTTACGAAGCATCGTGGTCGGCGCTGCGAGCGGCTGACTCCGAACGGGCCGAGCAGTCACTCAAGCTGCTGCTGATCGCCTATCGCGATGAGCCACAGACGACGCTACCGGTTGCAGAGGCCAAGCTGCTCCTCGGAGATCTACTTATCCGTCGAGGCGAGCCCGATGCGGCGGCGGATTACTTTGCATCGACACGAGCGGATCTCACGCCGCTGCTCGATAAGGCCAAGTCTGACCTGGGCTCAGCCCCAGCCTTTGGCGAACGGTTACGCGGACAGCTCGGCTCGGTGAAGGCTCCACTGTCGCTGGCGTCCATGGCGTCACCATCGCTGCTCGCGGCCCTGCGTGGCGATGAGGTCTTGACCCAGCTCCAGGCGGCAGATCGTGAGCTATATGCCACCCGCGCCGCGCTCGATGAACAAGAGGATGCGCTCGGTCGTGCTGAACGACAGCGTACGCCCCGTGCCGGAACGCCAGTCTCTGCGTCCGACATCACCGAGCCACGCAACCGCAGTCTGGCCCTGTATCGCTATCTGGTCGCGCTGCATCGCGCCAGCGCCGATCGACTCGACGGTCTCTTTACCGGAGTCGCAACCCCCGAGGAAAAGCAGCAGCTCGCCGGGCTCGCCCAGCGGCGAGAAACGATCGCAAAAGGCCTGGCTGAACCCAAGGGTGGCAACGATGCTCTCGACGGCACCAGTACCGCCCGTCGCAGTCATGCCGAGCTACTAGGCGAGTCAGGTCCGCTGTACCTGCACCTTCTGCTGCGGCTCACCCCACAGGCTCGGGCCCAAGCCGATGAGATGCTCAGCGCGCTCAACCGAGCGACGACCATTGAAAGGCGGCTCCGAGAGACGATCGGCCGACTCGACCGCTTGCTCGATGTTCGCGTCGGGGACATGCAAAGTCAGCTTGCGTCGGAACGAGACGCCCTGCGGAGCCAGCGAGAAGCGCTCGACAAACTCCAGGCGGAAACGTCTCAGGTCGTTGGACAAGCGGCCTTTGCTCGCCTTTCCCAGACGGTAGAACAGTATCGTGAGCTGCTCATTCATGCCGAGGCCGGTATCGCCGAGGTGGCCTGGGCCCGACGGCAGCGGTCAGCGGACGAACTCGCTCAGATCCAGCACGATCAGCAGCGCGAGCTACGGATGCTCGACGATGCCTTCCCAACGACCGATGAGCCCAAATCGCTACCCAAGGCCCCGGCCCCCGGTCAGCCGATGGTCCAATCGATCAGCGCAGCACCGCCGCCAGCACCCGCGCCGACGGCCAAACCCGAGGAACTACCGCTCCCCAGCGATCTCCCCACCGAGCTAGCTGGTGATTACCGTCGGTATTTCGAGGCAGCCCGCAGCTATAAGCAAGTGCTCGACGAGGTCGGTCGCGAGGGCTATAAGGCTCGACGAAGCAGCCTGAAGAACGAGTATGCGGCCCGACTCAGCCGTGAGGAAGCCAAAGAAAAGCAGCTTCGCAGCGAAGCCATTGTCGAACTGGAGCGTTTCCTCAATCGCTATCCGCAGCACCCACGTCACTCGCCCGAAGCAATGTTCCGTTTGGCAGAGCTGCACTTTGAGCGCACCAGCGAAGCCTTCATCGGCCAGTCGAAAGCCCAGAGCGGCGAAATCGTCACGATTCCCGACTACAACCCCTCGGTGGAACTGTATCGGCGGCTGCTGCGCGACTTCCCGACGTACCGCAACAACCACCTGGCGACCTACTTGCTCGGCTACTGCCTCGGGGAAATGGATCACGATGAGGAAGCGCGCCAAGCGTTCCTCGGATTGGTCTGTGCGAACAAGTTTGAGCCACTGGCGACGCCAGCTCCACCAGTCGGCCGGAAGAACAAGCCTCCCTACGACGGCTGCGAGCCGCGCAAATCCGATGGCAAGCTGCTGGCCGAAACGTGGACTCGACTCGGCGAGCATCACTTTGACCGAGGTGAGCTCGACGCGGCGATTTTCTCGTATCAGCAAGCGATCCCGCACCGCGACTCGCCGTACTTTGACAAAGCACTTTATAAGCTGGCGTGGTCGTTCTATCGCTCCGACCGGTTCCTCGATGCGGTGAAGCACTTCGACGAGCTGGTCGTACTCGCAGACCAGAAAAAGCTTGGTGAACCCGGCAAAAAGGAAGGCTTTGCACTGCGTGCGGAGTCGGTTCAGTACCTGGCGCTGTCGTTTTCCGAACGTGACTGGGATGGTGACGGCAAAGACGATCCGGTGTCGGGCATTTCGCGAGCCGAACTCCACTACAAAGGTCGCGAAAGCGAGCCGCACGTCCGCGAGGTCTTCCAGCGGATGGGTGATGTCCTGTTCGATCGCACCGAGTACGCCCGCGCCGCCGAGGTCTACAAACAGGCGATTGCGATGTGGCCGCTGGCCGCTGAAAACCCGCGCATTCAAGACCGCGTGGTGCTGGCGATGGAGCGGCTGCGCAACTTCGAGCAAGCGCTGCGCGAACGAGAACAGCTCGCCCGAACCTACGTCGAGGGCAGCGACTGGGCCAAACAGAACCGCGACAACGATGCCGCTCTGACCGAGGGACTTCAGCTAGCCGATGCAGCGCTGATGAACGTCGTGCTGAGACGGCACGAAAGCGCCCAAAAGCTACGCGAGCAGGCTCAAGCCAAAAACGATCCGAAGCTGCGAAAACAGGCGATCGAGGAATATCGGCAGGCCGCTGCCTCGTATGAGGCGTACCTGAAGCAACATCCGAACAGCAAGGATCGCTACGAGTACAGCTACTACCTGGCCGAGTCGCTGTTCTTTGGCGAAAAATATCCCGAGGCGGCAGAAGCGTACGAAAAGGTCCGCGACGCCGATCCGAAGGGCAAGTATGTCGAAGACTCGGCGTACGGAACCATCAAAGCTCGGGAGTCGGTGGTCACAGCGTTTTATCAGC
>CALLYL010000091.1 GCA_937859535.1 uncultured Myxococcales bacterium | reverse complement strand
CCCAGAACGTTCTGCTGGCAACACTCCGCCTGGGCAAAGCCCATGAACAGGCATCCGCGATTGCGGTGCTGGGTGAAAGTCGACGTCGGGATGCCGTGCCTCTCCTTGTTCCGCTGCTGGCTCATCCGCTACCGATCCTGCGTTTTTTCGTCCGTGATGCACTGGCGGCGATAGCCGGAAAGCCCGCGTCGTTTGATCTGCATCAAGACAATGCAAAGATCATCGAAGAGGCCACTTTGTGGCTCCAGCAGGCAGGCGTCTCTGTCGGTGGATCAGCGACGGCAAATCCTTCGACTGGAGCGACTCCAGCGGGTGCCAATGGGAATCATGATGAGGAGTGAACCGGTCTGAGCGGTGGCCCATCCGGACGGTGCGTTTGCGGAGCTGCTAGGAGGGTCCAGTCCGCGCAACGTGCAGTGCGCTGGTTCGTCTGGGGGTTCTCCTGATCGCGAAACTCGAGCTTCATGGCCAGCGCCGCAAAGAATGTAGCGCAAGGATGTTGTTCGCCGCCGGTGGATTGCTATAGTCCGCGCATGCGGCTTACCAACCTGATTCCCTCGGTTCTGCTGTTTTCGTCGCTGGCACTGCTTGCTTGTAACGCCGATCGGGACGTCCCGGATGAATCGGCGATGACTCCGGTGATGCCGGGTCCGAAGCCAGGACCGGGACCGAATCCCAATCAAACGGTCGGACATCTGACCGGTAAGGTGGTGGCTCCGGAAGGAACGATTCCGATCTCGGGCGCACTGGTCTATGTCTCGGCCTATCCGCCGGCAGCGATTCCTGATGGCGTCTACTGTGACAAGTGCGTTCACTTGCCCGATGGGACTCCGCATGTCAGCACCAATCCCGATGGCACGTTCGAGCTAGACGCGAACACCGGTACCTATTACTTGGTGGTACAAAAGGGAGCATTCCGTCGCGTGCGTCAGCTCAGCATTGTCGAGGGTAAGCAGCAGGTACCGATCGACAAGACCACCCTGCCGCCGATTACCGACAAAGCGAACGGCGATGATGTGCCAAAGATTGCGGTGATGCTCGGTGCGTGGGATCCGATCGAGCTGGTGTTGGCACGGATGGGGCTCAAAGCGACCATCACCAAGGATCTCCTCGGGAAGGCGCAGGTACTCGGTAAGGATGCACCTTCGTTTGCGATTTACGGAGTTCACGGTCTGTTCGAGATGTCCCCGTATCCGAGCCCGGTGACGCTGATTACCGACCCCAAAGAGATCAGCAAGTATCACATCGTGTTTCTACCGTGCTCCGGTGGCACCAATGGCAGCGACATGGGCGGGCCGAAGTGTACCGGCGTCTACAACTACGATGCGCGGGTCAAGAGCAACCTGTCGGAGTTCGTGGCCAAAGGGGGACGGCTCTATGTATCGGACTGGTCCTATGAGTACGTCCGTCAGGTGTTTCCGGGGTACGTGACCTGGCGCGGAGAAAACTCGACCATTGGCAGCGCGTGCATGGGGGGCGGCGGCGATCAGTCTGTGTCGCGTCAAGATTCGGGTCTGAATGCCTGGCTGAGCGCCCAAGGACAGAGTCTCACTTCGGTCAAAGACGCCTGGACCGCCATCAGCTCGGTACAGGACAAGCAAGGCATTGACGCCGATGGCAAGCCCGCCAAAATCACCCCCAAAGTGTGGGTTGAAGCGAATGCTCCGGTCACCACGAGCATTCAGCACGGCTGCGGTCGCGTGATGTATACGACCTATCACACTCAGCCCACCAATCAGACCAACGGCGCACTTGAGCCGCAGGCGTTGGCCCTGCTGTATTTGATCCTCGAAGTCGGCGTCTGCATCGATCCAATCGTCATCGGCTAACGCCCCTTCCTCGTGCGATTCCCACCACTCAGCGCGGGAACGGAGTGCGGCTCTGAACCGAACGCACACGGGCCCCGCTTACATCAGGATTCGCACAGCGTGTGAGCTAGTGCCAACGGATGATGAAGTGGGCCCAGTTTTCATCACCCCCCCCCGCGACAAGCGCAACGGTTGGATTGGAAACTCGGGTGTGGTCGACGATACCGAGGACGTTGCCAACGAAGTAGCGCCAGAACGCGGTCGAAGTATAGGGGCGACCTTCCAACACGAAATCGACTCGACCGGCGGCCGTGCTGAGGATTCGCATCTGACCGCACGACCGCGCATACGTAGCGTACAGCTTGCTGGTTTGTCCGATGACGTAGGCTGGGGTGGTAAAGCGCAGAAAGAAACGATAGATGCCGACCAGGTCACTGCGCATTTGTTTTCGTCCGAGCTCCTCCATTCGACTATCGAGCCCAGCAAATAGTCGCTGATGGGCAACGCGGAAGATCGCGGCCATGTCTTCGAGCGGCACCCACGTCATCGCGATCGGCGGATGTCGCACCAACGCCTGGGATCGCGGCGGTAACTCGGCCACAAAGCGTTCGAAGGAATCGGGATGGGCCATGCTCCGCAACGTGTCGATGACGGAGTTCACGCCACTTGCCTTCACCTCTGGTACGGACATCTCACCAGCCATGGTAGACGCTGATGGGTACCAAAGAAAATAGGCGCTTCACGGTCTTCATACCTGAGCAACAGGGAAGACGAGGATGGAGCCCTGTACCTCGAATAAGAGGTGTATCAAAAGACTCTTATTGGAACAGAGACGAAGAATCGCTTATGCAGAGATGTCGGGAAGAGACTTCTTGGCGGGGGCGCTCGGGCTGTCTGCGCCGCCATCGTCGAACTCGACGAACAGGCCGTACAGCGCGCCGATGATCGGAGCCAGCACGGTGGCCGATTGCAGCGATAGTTTGCTGGCGAGTCCGTCGACGCTGATGCTCATTCCCGGCATGAAGCGGTGACCGACCGCGTAGAGTCCGGCACCGATCGCGGCACCGAACACCATCTTGAGGATCGGCGTCCACAGGGTGGCGGCTCGCCAAGGCGCTTGTCCGCAGATGAGACCAACGACAGCGCCGAGCAGAGCGCAGAACAAAAAGGCGAGGATGCCTTGCGGATTGCCCAGCTTGAGCAGTGCGAAGCCAATCCCGCCGCCGATTAGGAATCCTTTGACCAGGCCCAGTAGTGCGCGACCCATGTGCCGCTCCTCTCTCGAAAACGCGAGTATGTACTTAGTATAGCGAAACCCAGCCAGCGGCAACCCATTGGATCGTGGCGAGGGCAAACTACAGCGTCGAGCCGGGATCGACGTCGGCATGAACCCGCAGACCGCTGGGAACCTTGTGGGACAGTGCAAGCCGCAGCAGTCGATGCAGGCCGCGTACCGTCTTGGCCCGTATCATGAGCTGCCAGCGACAGCGACCTTTTAGCCGTGACAGCGGTGCTTCGGCCGGTCCCAGCATCGGCATGCCATCGCCAGTCAGCGCCAGCTCGGCCTTGAGCAGTGCGGCCAGCTCCAGCGAGAGCTGTTCGACCTTGTAGGGATCTTCACCATCGATTCGCAACAGACCCAGCCGCACGCAGGGCGGATAGTCGAGCGCTTGCCGTGCTTCCAGCTCGGCCTCGGCAAACGACTGATAGTCATGCTGCGCCGCACAGTGGACGGCCGGATGCTCGGGATTGTAGGTCTGAATGAGCACCCGCCCCGGTCGCTTCGCTCGACCCGCTCGACCCGCCACTTGCGACAGCAGTTGAAAGGTTCGTTCGGCAGCACGAAAGTCGGGCAGGCCCATCCCGGTGTCCGCCAGCACCACACCCACCAGCGTCACACCTGGAAAGTCGTGTCCCTTGGCCAGCATCTGGGTGCCGATGAGCATGTCGATCTCATGTCGATGCATCGCCGATAGCACCCGCGTCAGGCTGGACGAGGTATCGCGATCGAGTCGCTCAATCCGCGCCTCGGGAAAGCGCAGCGTCAGGTGTTCGAGCAGCTTCTCGGTTCCCAGGCCGAGCGGCAGAATCGACTTTTGCTGACACAGCGGACAGCAGGTAGGCACCGACTCTCGGTGATCGCAGTAGTGACAGAGCAGGCTGTGTCGGCTCTTGTGCAGCGTCAGCGTGACCGAGCAGTTCGGGCACTCGATGCGATGGCCGCAGCTTTGGCACAAGAGGAACGCCGCATAGCCGCGACGATTGAGTAGCAAGATGGCCTGCTCGCCAGCATCCAGCGTTGTCCGTAGCGCTTCCAGCAGTGGCGCGGTCAGCAGCGCCGATTCGACGGCTTTGACGTGCTGCTTGAGATCGATGATTTCAACCCGAGGTAGCTCGATGCCGGTCGCACGACGGGTCAACGTCAGCCGGGTGAGTTTGCCACGCCGCGACAGTTCTAGCGCTTCAAGTGATGGCGTCGCCGAACCGAGCACGGCCACCGCGCCCGCCTGCTGGGCTCGCCACAGCGCCACGTCTCGACCATGGTAATGAACGCCTTCGTGCTGCTTAAACGAGGTGTCATGCTCTTCGTCGACGATGATCACACCCAAGTTCGGCAGCGGCGCAAACACCGCCGACCGGGGGCCAAGCGCGATCGAGACCTCGCCGCGCAGGATCTTGCGCCACGCACTCGCTCGTTCACTCGGGGACAGCGCTGAGTGCAGCACCGCGACGCTGCCGGGAAAGCGCGACGAAAATCGCGCCGATAGCTGCGGCGTCAGCGCAATCTCTGGCACCAGCACCAGTGCCGTCTGACCACGCTGCCGAGCCTCGGCAATCAAGCGCAGGTAAATCTCGGTCTTGCCCGACCCGGTGACGCCGTGGAGCAGGAATCCTTGATAGCCAATCCGTCGAGTCTTCGCGTGCCCAGCCTCGGTCAGTGCCGCCAGCAGGGTGGTGAGCGCCAGCTCCTGTTCATCGGTCAGGATCAGGTCATTCGGCGCACTCGGCATGCTGTGTTCGGCGGACTTCGGCTTGGCTTCGCGCTCTTTGCTGCCTACTCGAACATCGCAGTGAATCTCGACCAGATGGACCTTGTGCAGTTCGTGTAGCCGCGACCGCCACTCGGGTTTGGGTCGGCTCGCCAAGCTATCGGCGGTGAGTACCCGCTCAACCGACACAAAGTGCAGCGGACTCCGCCTGGTGCCCAGCACCCGCAACAGGTCAATCGTCGCTGGGTCGGTATCGGCAACTTCCGGCGGCAGCAGCAGCGAGTCGAGCTTCTTTGCCAGTTGCAGTCCCGCTTCGGTGAGTCGAACTCGCTCGACCAGTTGGGCTTGCTCACTCGGGGGCAGCAGCAGTCGCAGCGCTTCACCGAGCGGGGCCAGATAGTAATCGGCGATGAACCGGGCCATTCCCAGCAGATCGATGGGCAGCTTCGGTCCACTTAGCATCATCGACAGGTTGCGCAGCGCCTGAGGCTTGAATCCGCTTGTCGCTAGCACCTGCGTCGCTGCTTCGCCAACGATCGCTTCGAGGACGATGCCTTCGACCTGCGGTTGTCCGCCGAGTGGCACCAGAACCCGATCGCCTGCGACCGGCATCCTCACCAGCTCGTTCGGAACTCGATAAAGGTATGGCCCTGGCGCTGGTGACATCACCGCGACCGAGACGAGCCGAGTGTTGGGCTCAGCGTCTAGGGAGAGCGCCTCGTGGGCCTGCTCACTCATACGTAGTCGAGCACCATCGTTTCGTAATGACGGAAGACCCGCCAACCGATGAACACCGCCAGCAGCGTTGGCACCATGATCCCCGCCCAACCGAGCAGCGTCGGAAACTCGCCGTGCATGATCGCCAGCCGCAGCGCGGTCATGATTCCGGCGAGTGGGTTGCACTGCAAGATCGTGCGGAACGGGAACGGAATGACGTCGATGGGATAAAACACCGGCGTTGCCCAGTACAGCAGCAGCAGGCTGGTGCTGACCAGGTACGCGACGTCCCGATACACGACGTTTAGCACCGAGGTGGCCAGCGAAATTCCGGAGATGAGCGCGACCGTCAGCAGCAGCAGCACCGGCACCAGCAGCAGCGCAGGCGAGAGCTGAAACGCCCCAGGGAAAATCGGGATAAACGCGATCAGCACCACGCACTCCAGCAGAAAGTTGATGCCGAAGCTGAGCACGCTCGCGATCGGCAGCAGCGGGCGAGCAAACACGGTCCGCTTGATGATGTCGGCATTGCTGACGAAGATGCTGGTGGCGCTGTTGAGGCTCGTCGAAAACCACTGCCACATCAGCAGACCGATGAGCAGGAAGATCGGGAAGAACTTTTCGGCCGAGCGAAACAACTGCGTAAAGATCACGCTGATGATGCCCATCATCACCAGCGGGTTGAGCAGCGACCAGACGATGCCGAGCGCTTGCGCTCGATAGCGAGCGCGAAACTCGGTGCGCACCAGCACCCACAGCACTTGCAGCAGGCTTTGCTTGCTGACCAGCGCGGCTGGTTCGTCAGGGGCTTCGCTGTGGTGGGAATGACCGGGCCCGGCCGTCATCCGAAAGACAGGCTCGCCATCGAGCGGACCATGAAACACGCCACGGCTGGTGCGGTGGGTAAAGTCCTCTGGGAGCGGACGAAGTCGCCGCTGGGCGAGGGGAATGACCGGAGGGACGTCGTTCACTGCCGAATCCTTTTGCTAAGCCGAAGTTCTAACCCGAGCGCCAAACCCGTCAGTCTGCGGTTTGGTCGCCTCTGTGCTTTGTAAGCGAAGAGGCGGCAGTTTACGACGGCTTGCGCCCAGGATAAAGTACCGACCTATGCGAGCACTGCATACCTTCCTTCCCATTGCCTCGGCGCTCCTTCTGGCTGGTTGTCCGTCGGAAAAGCCGAAGAGCACAACCTCGACCACGGCGCAGAAGTCGGAGCCTGCCACTCCTGCTGCGAAAGGACCAAATCAGATGAACCAATCCACAGGGCCCGAGCCTGGAGATTTGCCCGCTCCAGCCGATGTTGCGGCGGCACCAGCCGATGCCGAGAAGACGGCGAGCGGTCTGGCCAGCAAAGTCGTCAAGAAGGGCACCGGTACCGAGCATCCCGAGGCTCAGGACACCGTGAAGGTCCACTACACCGGCTGGATGACCAACGGCAAGATGTTCGACTCGTCGGTTAAGCGCGGCCAGCCGACAGAATTTCCGCTCAAGGGCGTCATTCCGGGGTGGACCGAGGGTGTGCAACTGATGGTCATCGGCGAGACGCGCCGTTTCTGGATTCCCGGCGCATTGGCCTATGGCGATTCACCGACGCCGGGTCGTCCATACGGCACGCTGGTGTTCGACGTCGAACTGCTCGAGGTCAAGAAGGGCCCGAAGCCGATTCCGGCACCAGCCGATGTGAAGGCAGCGCCTGCCGATGCGCTGAAGACCGCGAGTGGCCTGGCCAGCAAAGTGCTCCAAAAGGGCAAAGGTACGGAGAAGCCGACTGCCGACGACACCGTCGAAGTCCACTACACGGGCTGGATGACCACTGGCGAAATGTTCGATTCGTCGGTGATGCGCGGCCAGACCGCGACCTTCCCGCTCGGAAAGGTCATCAAGGGCTGGACCGAAGGCGTTCAGCTAATGACCGTTGGTGAAAAGCGACGCTTCTGGATTCCGGCGAATCTAGCGTACGGAGACACCCCGCGTCGGCCCGGTGGCCCCCACGGCATGCTGGTGTTTGATGTCGAGCTGATCAAGATAAACCAAGCACCCAAGGCCCCGGCTGATGTCGCGGCGGCCCCCAAGGACGCCAAGAAGACAGCGAGCGGTCTCGCCTACAAGGTCATCACCAAAGGCACTGGGACAAAGCATCCCGCCGCCTCCAGCACTGTCGAGGTGCACTACAGCGGCTGGACCACCGATGGCAAGATGTTCGACTCATCGGTCGCTCGGGGCGAGCCGACCACCTTCCCTCTGAACGGCGTCATTCCTGGGTGGACCGAGGGTGTGCAGCTTATGGTCGAGGGTGAAAAGGCGCGCTTCTGGATTCCCGGCAAGCTGGCCTATGGTGACACCCCGACGCGTCCGGGCGCTCCGGCGGGCACGCTGGTGTTCGACATCGAGCTACGCAAAATTCTCGACGCCCCCGCCCACTAGCCCCCGCAGGTGCCCCGCTACTGGCACACGAGCGCGACCTTGCGCGAGCCATTTGGCCCGGTCACAGAGGCGTTGCTCGTGCCATCAAAGCTGATCGTTACGGCGAGGTTGCCCGGCGTCATGACATGGGTCAGTGTCCCGCTGGGGCAGCCGTCGATGCCGTTGGTACGACAGATCTTGTAGTCCTTCGAGGTGGTCGCAATGGCCTTGGTGCCCACCGTGGTGGTTCCCGTGCCATTCACGGTACGGCACTTGGTCGCGGCGTCCACCATCGCGGTCCACGAGTTCGCGTGGGTCACGGTTTCACCGTTGGCATTGGTGCGTGTCCACGCCGACGTTCCCTTGACGGTGCGGGTGGTACTGGCGTCGACGGTGATGTTGCGGTCCATCGAGAACGTCGCGGGAGTGCCGTTGGTGGTCATGTTGGTGCTGGCTGCCTTGACGTTGAGGCTGCCATCGGCGTTCTTGGCGAACGTGACGGTCATGGTGCCGCTCCACTTGACCAGGCCGAAGGGGCCGGTGCAGTTGTTGAGCGTCACGGTGACAATTGGCTGCGTCGGATCTTTGGCGCGAGTGGCGCAACCTGCGGGCCACCACTGCGCGGCAGCAACCGCACTGGCGGCGGTGGCGGGATCATTCGAGCTGACCGGTGAGGTCAGCATGAACTCTACGGCACCTGACTGAGACATCGCGGCGTTGGCGTCGTTGCCGTCATCATCGGTACCGGCGGCACCTCCACAGGCAGCGGCGCTGAGGCCCACACATAGCGACAGAATGGTCAGAGATCGGCGAAACAGAGTGCTCGACATGGGAATCCTCCTTGGGTTTGGTTGTCCCCGGCGGACCATCGTTCGGTGGCTCAGCTTGGAACTTGCGTCACACCGAGGCACGTCGTGGGATAGCCAAGAGACGAACTGGCGACCCAATTGGTTCCCATCGACCGCAACAATCGTTCATGTCATCGGGAGGGGCGGTCTTGGCCTACCTCAAGCAGGCGGACGCAAGTGCAGGTGACAAGTGCCACCATCGCACTCGCCACGGGCCACGGCTCGTCCCCAGATGGCGTAGCGATAGCGTGCGATGATTCGATATCCCAGGTCCGCCAGTTGTCGCAGCCCCGGCAGGTAGTACAGCTTGCACAGCCAACCGATCACCGGCCGATGGCGGAGCGCGACCACCACCGCCTCGAGACCTGCATGGCGGCTGCCTCGGTCGGTAATGAGCTGCATCGCGGCCATCGCCTCGTCAAACGGGATCTCCAGCTCGGCGAGTAGCCCATCTTGCTGGAGCGGTCGCGACGTGAGCTGCGGACCCACCCAGCGCAGCAGCCGGTCCGATTGGGCGCGGCAGAACCGACACTCGCCGTCGAATAACAGCAGATCGCGACCGTGAAGCTCGGGACAGCTCGGGGGAGGGTAGGGGCACAGTCGCGAGGATGCAGGCATCGTCTACCTCTACACTGACCGCTTCGGTGGCGAGGCGCAAGCATCCCTACGAACTGCCTGGGTCAGTGGGATGGAACGGCCTGCACGGTGGCCAGCGATTCAAACGGGATGTCGCTCAGCGGATAGCGCTGCCAGTCGCCAGCATCAAAGTGCCACCATTCGGTGGACAACCCGACAAATCCAGCGCGAGCCATTGCTTGCTCAAGACGCGCTCGGTTGCGCTTGGCGGTCTCGGGCAGCTCCGAGTAGCTGCGGTGCGCCTTTTCGGTGAAGTCATCAAACGCCGTTGGCATCGGCAGCTCTTGCCAAGCTTGGTCGACGATCGTCAGGTCGACGGCTGCGCCTCGGTTGTGACGAGAGCCTTTGTTCGGGTTTGCAACATAGCGCTCATCCTTCACCAGTTCCCACAGTAGAAACTGCACCCGCTGCGGCCGATAACAGTCGAAGACCTTCAGCGACAGACCATCCGCAGCCAAGGCCACCGCCACCTTCGCCAGCGACTGTGCCACCGGCATCCGCAAATAACAGCCTGCCTCTTTGGGGTACAGGATCTTGCCGGTGAAGTTCTGAGCCGTTGCATAGCGCAGATCCACCAGAATTTGTGGTGCCAGGGTCCGTACCTCGACCAGCGACAGCTCTGCTCGACGTGACTCAGCCAGCGCTCCGGCACAGCCGAGCAGCCACAGTCCACCCACCACCAGACATCGCATCTTCATCGGGCTGCGACTATAGCTCGTGCTCTGCCACACCTTGGCCGCTGATTAGGCTGCGTAAGGTATTCATGTCCAGGGTGCTGGCCAGCAGTACGATCTGTGTGCCAGGTAACAGCACCACGTCGGCGGTCGGGTTGTAGATAAACTGGTCGGAGTCGGGAGGCTTGACCGCGACAACCAGCGCATTGCTCTTACCCCGCAGGCTGGCCTCTGACAGCTTCTTGCCTGCCACAGGCGAACTCTTGGCGACGCTTAGCTGCTCGAAGCGATGGGTCGATCGACCGTCGCGCATCATGTTGTCCAGGAACGTCACCACCGTCGGACGAACTAGCTCGCTGACCAGGCGCAAGCCACCGATGTAGGTTGGGTTCACGGTCCCATCGGCACCGGCGATGGCTAGTTTGCGACGGCTATTGTCCTCTAAGACCTTGCTGATGATGCGCAGGTTGCGGTTCATCTGCCGCGCCGTCAGCGTCACAAACACGTTGTCTTTGTCCTCGGTCAGACAGGCGATGAGTCCGGCGGCCCGCTCGATGCCTGCTTCAAGCAAGATCTCATCGGATTCCGCCGACCCGACGATGTACGGGAACTCGCCCAGCTCTTCGCACAGGTGACGGAGCTTGGTTTCGTTGTGATCGATTGCTACGATCTGGCGTCCGGTCGACATAAGCTCAGTGACGCAGTGCAGTCCGGTTGAGCCGACGCCACAGATGATGATGTGGTCGCGTAGCGCGGCGATCTTCTTGTGCATACGTCGCCTCCGAAAGATGTCGGTAAACAGACCCTCGACGACGAGGGCGGTGACGTTCGAGACCAAGAATGCGGGCACCGCGATGCCAACCAAGGCCAAGAACATCGTGAACACCTCGGCGAGGTGTAGGTTGCGCAACTCCAGCCAGTCGCCGTAGCCGATCGTCGTCAGCGTGATGACCACCATGAACAGGCAGTTCATCGGCGTCCAGTCCACCCGTCCGTAGTGCCGCCCGAGCAGCCAGTAGACGAGCGTCGCCATCACCGTCAGTGCCAGCAGCAGAAGCCCGCCCCACTTCATAAACCGAAATGGGTCGTAGCGCGGCTCCTCGAAGTGAGGCACTGGGCTGTCGGCGGAACTCACGGTAGGTGCTCATGGTAGCAAAGAAAATCGCTGCCCTTGAACATGCTTGCGGCGGGTCCAAGATCTTGCGCTGCCTGCCAACGGCGGCGCATATGGTTGCATCGCTCCTTGCGGCAGCAAGCAGCACTGGTTAGGGAGCTGAGAAGGCCCCAGTTGAGGCCGAGGAGGGGGCGAGGGAAAGGGCAACCGACGCCGGACTACTGTTTCCGTCCCAGGGCTTCTAGCTGGGCCAGGGCGAAGTCGCGGTCGGCTTCGGCGGCGGCACGATCGGACTTGTCGCCTTTGCAGCGCTCGCTGGCGTCGGCGAGGAGCTTGTCGGCGGTCTCACTGGACAGTCGCGCCGAGGGGAGCGCTCGCTGCACCAGGGCGACCACCTTGTTCTGGCCATCGACCTCGGCAAAGCCGGGGCCTACTGCCATCACGCCGCGCTCCTGGCCCTTGCGGTAGCGGAGCACGCCCGCCTTCACCGCCGACAGCATCGGAACGTGGCCCGGCAGCACGCCGAACTCGCCGAGCAGGCCCGGTAGCGTTACCTCGTCCACCTCTTCTGCGAGGGTCTTGCCCTCGGGGGTCACTACGTGCAGCGCGAGCATGGCTTACTTGGCCTCGGAGAGCAGCTTCTTGTTCTTTTCGACCGCTTCCTCGATAGAGCCGACCATGTAGAAGGCCTGCTCGGAGAGGTGGTCGTACTCACCATCGACAATGCCACGGAAGCTGCGGATCGTGTCCGCCAGCGGAACCAGCTTGCCCGGGATGTTGGTGAACTGCTCGGCAACGTGGAACGGCTGCGACAGGAACTTCTGGATCTTGCGGGCTCGGGCGACGGTCTGCTTGTCCTCTTCCGACAGCTCGTCCATGCCGAGAATCGCGATGATGTCCTGGAGTTCCTTATAGCGCTGGAGCACTCGCTGTACGTCACGGGCGCAGCGGTAGTGTTCCTCACCCACGACGTGCGGCTGAAGCAGCGTCGAGGTCGAGTCGAGCGGATCGACGGCCGGATAGATGCCCAGCTCGGAGATCGCACGCGAAAGAACCGTGGTCGCGTCGAGGTGAGCAAACGCCGTGGCTGGGGCCGGGTCGGTGAGGTCGTCGGCAGGAACGTAGATGGCTTGCACCGACGTAATCGAGCCCTTGTCCGTCGAAGTGATGCGCTCTTGCAGTGCGCCCATCTCGGTCGACAGCGTCGGCTGATAACCGACGGCGCTTGGGATACGACCAAGGAGTGCCGACACTTCCGAGCCCGCTTGCGTGAACCGGAAGATGTTGTCGATGAACAGC
>CALLYL010000090.1 GCA_937859535.1 uncultured Myxococcales bacterium | reverse complement strand
GGGGTTGTCGCATCTGGCACTGTCTGGGCACGACGAGGACTGTGTAGCCAACGCGAGAGCAGGTAAAACACCGGCCCGATCGCAATCAGAAGCGCACCGAGTGTCACCGCCGAAAAGCCCCACATTCCAGCCTCGTTTCGCCCGGACCACAGCGACAGTCCGAGCAGGGTGATAGGCAGCAGCCCAAGCAGAGTCATCCCGATCGTGCCACCAGGAATACGGAATGGTCGCGGCAGGTGCGGCTCACGAATCCGCAGGACCACCAGCGACGCGAACTCGAGCAGCACCAGCGCGCCGTAGAGCATGACGTCGATCTGCACCAACCGACGAAAGCCAAGGCCCAGGCAGGCGGTGTACAGCAGCGCGGCGAGCAGAATGCTGCGCTTGGGTGCCCCGGTCTCGGGATCTTTGCGTCCCAACCACTTGGGCAAAATTCCGTCGCGGGCCATCGCCAGCGGCAGCCGTGAATAGCTACCGATCAAGGCGTTGAACATCCCGAGTCCACACAGCGCTCCACCCAGGGCAATCGCCACCGCGAGATACGGTCCGCCGAGACGCCGTCCCACCTCGACCCAGCTTCCAGTGGTCCATTCCTCGGTCGGTAGGCCGCTGGCAATGCCACACAGGACCGGCACGACGTAACAAGTGGAGACGAGCACCACCGTCCAGAACATCGCCCGAGGATAGGTCTTTTGTGGACTCTCGACCTCTGTGGCGACCGGTGAAGCATTTTCCCAGCCCATGTAGTTCCACAGGCAAAGCAGGATGCCGTTGAGCCAAGGCTGGAGCGACCCATCGCCGTGCGCGTGAATCTGAAGCTGTCTCGTCCAGCCACTGCCGAGACGGACTGGACCGTGGCCGCTCAGCGCGATCGCCACCAGCACGACAAACGGCAACAGCAGCGCCGCCGCCATCAGTTGACTGGCGATACCGACGGTGCGGGTGCCGCGAAGATTCCACCATACCGACAGAGCGATCATGGTCAGCGCGGCATACCAGCCCGCACCGCCCACCGATGAGTCAGACAGCGCAGGAAAGATCTGCCCGAGGTAGGTCACGACGAGCATCGGATAGATGGCCATGTCGAACAGGCTCATCGCCAGCGCCATCCATGCCGTCTGCACGCCCCAAAACGGCCCCAGCGCTCGCCGAGCCCATGCGTAGTAGCCGCCTTCACTCGGAAGCGCCGAGGTCAGCTCGCCGACCATCAGGGTGATTGGCAAACTCCAGATGAACGGCACGACGACAAGCAGCAGTAGCGCGCCGCCAAAGCCGTGACCGGCGACGATCTCTTCGAGGCCGTAGGGTCCGCCGGAGACGACGAAGAAAGTGGTGGCGATGAGAGCTCTCAGACCGAGCTTGCGGGGGAAGGTCGGTCCTGGGCGATTTCCGCTCGGTCCCTTGGCCTGTCTCGCGACCAGTTTATGGACGCGAGTTCGCTGCGTCCTGCGTGGTCGAACACTGGTGGGTGTCGTGGCGAGCTTGGCCACCGAGGAACCGTGCTTCATTCTCTCTTCACCTCTCTACTACTCGCGCAGTTTGGAACACCGCTGGCGGATGTCGCAAGCGCGTTTTTTTGACTTTGTGCGAAGGCTTAAAACGCCTGACCAAACTCAGCCGAAAAACGTGGTGCGTAGATGCCACCTGCCGACGGAGATTCCAGTGGGAATCCGAGGTCGAGCCGGATCACCTCGCGATTGAATTGCGGTAGCCCAAGCCGTAGCCCAAAGCCTACGTCCTGGCGATAGGAACTCCCCGAATAGGTACCGTCGCGGAGATAGCCGTTTAAGACCGGTGGGGCATCACCACCATCGTAGAACACGACCGCACCGACGTGAATGGTCCACAGGTTGATGCCCTTGGTGCGAATCTCGGCATTTACTCGGTACAAGCTGCCACCTTGCAGCGCTCGGGGCGCGTACCCTCGCAGGCCACTGTCGGAACCGAGTGTCATCCGCTGCTGTTCGAGATCCCGACCCCGAAGCTGGAGCTTGGCCGACAAATGCAGGCGGAACGGACCCAGCGCCGGGGTGATCTCGCGAACTTGGGCAGTTAGGTACTGATTGAGGAGCGAGCCTCGGGGATCGATTCCGTATTGGAGACGGACGCCGCCTTTGACTTCATAGGAAAACAGATTGCCCGACAGGTAGTGCTGGCTGGCCAAGCTGCCCGAGGCTTCGAGGTAGTCGCTCGAAAAACCAAAGCCGTGCCAGGCGTAGCGCAGCTCCAGGTTCAGCTCGGGCCCCAGTCGCAGATCCTCGGTCAGCGCCAGCGTCTGGATGTCTTTGAGCCGGATATACCGTGCGGTGTAGAGATTGAGGCCGACAAAGGGACCGCTCGCGCTCTCACTGCGCGGCAGAAGCTGGCGATAGGCGCTGCGCACCGCGTCGGAGATGGTGTCCGGAAAGTCGTCGGGCAAACCATACTTCTGATGCTGAACGCGAAACCCAAGGGCGAGGTTGAGCTTGTGGACGATGCCCGCCGAGTACTGGACCTGGATCTGACCGGCGATCTGTTCGCGGTTAAAAACGTCGGGAACCTCTTCACCCTGCACGTTGCGCAGATAGATCGTTCCGCCGGAAAAGTAGCGCGCAATGTCTTTGACCACTTGCAGCTTGGCTTCCCAACCGAAGCGGGTTCGCAGCGAAAACAGCGGTCGCCCGACCTGAAAATAGAGCTGCCCGCCCTCGACCTGACTGGTTTGACGATTGAGGTACAGACCGCCGATCAGCTTGAACTGATGGCGTGAGCCCCAAATTCGATAGTCGGTATAGGACATACCGAGCGAGTAACGCCCCGGGTCGAAGCCAAAATCGACGGACAGGCGCTTGTTGCGACCGGCGAGGTTGTGCTCGGCAAACTGAAACGACAGCACATCGAGCCGCGCTTGATCGAACCGAAACTCGGTGTTCAGACGCAGGCTCCACTGATCTTTGGTGACGACCAGCACTCGCACTTTGTCCGGGGACGAACCACGCACCACGACCAGACGCGCCACCGACAGGATGAACAACGTGCGCAGGTTGCGACCGCTCTCCTCCAAGAGATCGCGACGAAAAGGCTCTCCCACGTGAAACAGCAGCTCGCGGGCGATCACATCGTGACGGGTGCGGACGTGAACGGCGTTGAGCCACGTCCACGGAATGTACTTGGACAGAGGAAAGTCGCCCGGCAGGATGACCTTGCTCGCATCGATCAAGATTTCTTCGATGATCTTGCCGTCGGGCTGCGGATCGAGATCGGCCTGGGACAGCTTCAGCCGATCGAGCGCGTCTTGGATGAGCTTCTCTTCGTACTGACCGCGCAGGTTGGGCTTGTCGGCATGCGCGAACCGCAGCGAACCCACGACGAACCCAATCGCCAGCAGGGCCGCCACCAGCCGGATGAGACCACTACGGCGCACGAGCGTCCGGGCCGCTGTCCTTTTTACCAAACCGCATCCGCAGGAACGCGACGACGGCGGGCATGATTGACAAGAATACCACGACGATGATCACCAGCTCGATGCGCTTGGGAATGCTCGGAAACAGCGAACCGAGGAAGAATCCCAGCAGCGTCATCGAAACCACCCACGACACGGCACCGATGATGTTGTAGAGGGCAAACTTGCGATAGGTCATCGCTCCCACGCCAGCTACCACGGGAACGAAGGTCCGCAAGATCGGCATGAAGCGGGCAATGATGATGGTCTTGCCGCCATGCTTTTCGTAGAAAGCGTGGGCCTGGCGAATGTGCTCGGGATTGAACAGCCGCGACTTGGGTCGACTAAACAGCGCCGGGCCGGTCCGCTTGCCGATGGAATACGACAGCGCATCGCCGAGCACCGCCATCACCGACAGGGCGACGTTCATCTGAAGCAGGTTGAGTCCGTACTTGGGATTGGCGGCAAACACCCCGGCGGTCACCAGCAGCGAGTCTCCGGGCAGAAAGAAGATCATCGCGCCCGTCTCAGCGAAGATGATCCCCATCATCACCAGCAGCGGATAGCCGGTCGAGATCGCCGAGGCGATCAGATCCTCGGGATTGCGAAGCAAGTGGAGAAACCAGCGCAGCAGTTCCATGTCGGTCCGTATTCCCCCGATTTCGGGTTGGTGAAGGTCGGCGTTTTAGCGCGAATCGAAGTCTACGTCACCAGCGCCGCGCACAGCCCGTTCGAAGGAACCGGTTCCTTCGGACACGCTACGCCGACAGCCCGACGAGCTTGGCACTCAGCTCCCACAGTCGCGAGCGCTGGCTGACATCGGCGGCGGCTGGCGAAGGCTTGGCGGGTCGTTGTTGTTTGAAGTAGCCGCCAGTCACTCCTGTCAGCTCAGGAGAAGTCGCCACGGACACAGAGATCAGC
>CALLYL010000089.1 GCA_937859535.1 uncultured Myxococcales bacterium | reverse complement strand
ATGCGAAGGCTGGGACAGGCGCTTGGGGTCGAAGCGATGTCTCTGTACAAGCACGTTTCCAACAAGGAGGACATCTTAGACGGCATCGTTGACCTAGTGGTCGCTGAGATCGATCTTCCAACTGTTGATGATGATTGGAAATCGGCGATTAGACGGCGGGCCACTTCCGCGCACGCGGTGCTGATGCGACACCCCTGGGTGACCATGTTACTGGTCTCGCGAGCAAATGTTGGTCCCGCGATGTTGAGTTACGTCGATGCGACCATTGGCTGTCTACGGGAAGCCGGATTTTCGTATACGATGGCCGACCATGCCTGGAATGCCGTCGACAGTTATGTGTACGGGTTCACGCTTCAGAAGCTAAACTTTCCGTTCCAGCCAGAAGACTATCAAGCGGCGGCCAAGGGATTCCTACCGCAGCTCCCTGCCGGCCAGTATCGCTATCTGCGCGGGCTGTCCGAACAGGTCATCGGGGGTCAACATGATGGTCTACACGACTTGCAGTTCGGCCTTGATCTGATCATCAACGGACTGGAGGAACTCCGCCAGCGCCACGAGCAGACGAGGGCAGGCTCCCAAAGGTAATGCTATTGATCCTCACCACAAACGGCCCCTACAATGCTCTACCTTCGATGAGTGACTGGCAGACCCTCGGCGCCCACCGCTTTCGCTCACAGGACGATGTCCTATGCTTTGAGCCCCATGGTGAGCTGCCCCTATCCCAAGCACAGCGATGGCTTCAGCTTCTGGCAGCGCACTTTCAACAGCACCCTGATGGCATTCTGATAGTCGATGCTCGTCAATTCACGCCACCCTCGGCAGAGGTCCGTCGACTGTTTCTGTCACATTTCAGGGACCGCCGCCCAGCGCCGCCCATCATCGTGTTTGGTGCCAACTTGCTCATGCGCGCCGCAAGCAGACTGGTCCTATCCGCCGCCCGACAGCTATACCGGTTGGAATCTGATTTGATACACTGTTCGCTCGAAGCCGAAGCATGGACTCAGGTAGAGCAGCGACATCGCCTCCGTCAGCCCGAATCGTAGCACTACTCTCAGCCCGATCGTTCCAGATGGGAGTGTGCCAAAAAGAGGAATCCATGAGCATTCATATGAATCCGATCGGAGTGGTACAGTGCAGCAGACAAGCGCCGATTGACGATCAGTGGGACAAGGAATCGACCGTCATCGAGTTGGATGCTACGCAAGTTTCGCCCGCTGCCACGCTGGGGCTCGCAGACTTTTCGCACCTAGAAGTCGTGTATCTGTTCGATCGGGTCGACCCGGAAGGAGTGTGTCGGGGTGCTCGCCATCCTCGCGGCCGCACCGATTGGCCCCTGGTGGGAATCCTGGCTCAGCGCGCCAAGGATCGACCGAATCGTATCGGCATCACGACCTGTCGCATCAAGTCTGTTTCAGGACTGCGGATCGAGGTCTTGGGACTGGACGCAATCGATGGCACCCCTGTCCTCGACATCAAGCCCTACCTCCGAGAGTTCGCGCCACGCGGCGAAATTCACCAGCCAGCATGGGTCAGCGAGCTGATGAAAGACTACTTTTAACCGCAGTCCGGCCCGGACAACCACGCACAACCCTGCACACCAGGCCACCGGTCCGAATGATAACTCAGTGATTCCGTACGGCAGTTTACTTGACAGGCGCGCCGAGCACGATCATCGGTACCGTGGCGTTCTTGTCTTTCCAGATCGCGAGGATGTCGTGGGCGGAGTTGTTGTGGCTTGACCCCGAGAAGACCACGCCCTTTTTCAAGAGCGGCACGTGCGCCGGATTGACCTTGAAGTCGGTCCAAGTCGTGTCGTAGGTGACCACCGCCGTCTTGTCGCAGATCGCCTCGTAGTCGACTCGGCCATCGGAGCTTATGCGAAGGACGCGATTGGTGCGATGGGACTTCACGCAGTCGACACGCTTGGCGGTGGTCTTTTGCAGGGCCACGGTTGCATGCTCTTTGCCCTGGGTCACTTTGTCGACGACGCCACCTGCACTGCTCAGTGAGCCGCCGCTTCTGCGATAGGGCACGTCGTCGTAGAAGCGAGGATACTGAGGCGCTCGTGCGTTGACGTCATCGAACACAAACTTTTCGTTGAGCAGTGCGGCATAGGCCGCAGCACGCGGTCCACGGAACCCAGGAACCTCTTGCAGCGAGGCCATCAAGAAGTCCGCTGTCGGCGTCTGCCGATGACACTGCGCCCATGCATTGGCGGCGATGTTGACTTCGGGGTTGTTGACCAGGACCGGTCCGGCCTTTTTGGCGAAGCCTCCGAACGGATCATCTCGTACATCGGTCATGCCAGAAAAGGCCTTCGCCGGAATCTTGCTGATCGCCGCCACCAAGGCCGCCTGGGTCTTTTCCTCACACCCGCTGAACAGCTTGCGCGATCCCGACAAGCTCGCCGAGTCCATCGTCTGCATCAGTTCCAGAAGCGACGTGTTTGTGCCGATGCCCTTTTCCCACGCAGCACGAGCCTTGCTCGCGACATCGACCATGAGCTTGTAGGCATCGTCTTTCTTGAACAGCTTCTCGCGATCGGATGCGTACGTGGTCAGCGTGTCGCCGAGTGCATACGCCCGCAACCGCAACAGCATCCGAGTGCCGCCGTCGTGTACCGTGTCGCCTCGGAGCTGCGTCGCAAACTTCGCGGCATCCCAGGCCGCGATATCGCTGGCGCACACCGCATGCAGCGGCATCTCCGCGTGTTCGAGCCGCTCTTTCAAGCAAAACTCGATAAACGCCATACGGCCCACTTCGCTCAGACCGCCGTGCATCATGTCGGCGGCATAGACTCCCTGGGCACTGATGTCGCCGGCCTTGAGACCCTCGCGAATCGCCCACCACTGATCCATCGGCGTAAACTGAGCGATGACCTTGGTGGACAGCTCGACCTTGGGATAGTTGCCATCGCGGTTGTCTATGAACGCCACGGCATCGGCCCAGTCCGCATCAACCATGCCCAGCTTCTTGCTCCACTCCTTGCGCAGCTCTTCAGCCTTGCCATGCACGGGCACCGCGTCCGAAGTATTGGAGCACAGCACTGTCGAAATGGTGCGCACAATGTACTCCGGTTCGCTGCGCTTGAGCGCGTTGACATCAGCGCTGTTCGCCTCGTACGAGTGCTTACCGCACCAGTTGGGCAGCTCTGCCGCTGAGGCTCGCCGAGTCCCGCCGCTAGAAGCGAGCAGAAATGCCATCCCAGACGCACACAACACGATGTACTGCTTCACACGCTCTCCCTCATTCATGCTCCCAGCCGCCCCCTTCGGCGCAATACCGAGAGAAAAGAGCTACATCGTACAAAGGCTCGCCCCTCCTGCCAAGAGATCAGTCTGATGAAGTCCACAGCCCCGTCTGTAGGGTCGTGAACGACAACCGCGCCATGCCCCCGCAACTGCCTCGCGCTCTCTCGGTTGGCAGGGACTCTCATCGCAAGGGCACTGCCAGAATTCGATGACCCTTGCGACCTGGGGGGAGCTTCGACAGCGTACCATCCGGTAGGGCTTGCTCCAGCTTGGTATCGGCGACAAACAGAAACTGCCGATCGACGATTGCCCCCGTTGTCGGATTGAGGAGGTCACGATGACCGCGTAACAGCACGGTGGCCTGGGTCACCCGATCCTCCTTAGGGGCAATCTGTAAGGACCAGACTCTGCTGCGACCAACCAGATTCTGGATGCCGATCATCTGCTCACCTCTGCGGGCAAGTCCATCAATTCCCCCCAGATACAGTCCGCCGGGCGCTTCAAGCCTCGCTACGATGGGCTTTGGGCTGCTGGGATTTCGAATGCGAGACAAACCATGGAAGTCCGCTACCAGCAAGTTCCCACCGTCGATAGCAATGATTCCGTTTGGTCCTTCCAAGGATTCTGCGGGAAGGATCGCGACCAAGTTCTTGGCCCCCTTGGCCAGCCGATAGACTGTTCCGGCCTGCGAGTCCGTCACGTATACGCTGCCATCTGGAGTCAGAGACAGATCATTGAGGAGTCCTCCTCCAGAGAGTGGGAATGATTCGATCACTCTTCCTTTGGCAAGATCAATGCGCGCAAGGAGTGCTGATCCAGGCACCGCCGCAGGTGTCGGAGTCATAAACGGGGCCGCCGTACTGGCAACCCACAGACTGTCTGTGTCAGCATCGATCGTCATGCCCAACACCGACAGGAGTCCCCCATCCGCAGGTGGAACGATTTGTCGGCAGGTACCGCTAGCACTTATCGCAAAAACCGTGCGCTTTCGACCACTTGAAATCAGCAACTCTTGGCGCTTCGCGTCCCAGGCCGTACCCTCCGGTAGCAGCCCCGTACACGACGGCTCTGCCCATTGCTTAGCGCTCCCGATCGGTGGAGCCATCTGTGCAAATCGGGCAGCTCGCTCTCGATACTCTTTGGTCTTACTGAAAGCGCCAAAGTCATCGGGATCTAGCTCATCCCCAAGACCCACTTTTTCCAGCCGGTCCAGCCACAGCAGCGCCGCTGGGAAGTCGCCCATTCCGGCTGCGGTGCGGGCGGCCACATACATCGCCCCAATGTGGCGCGGTTCCTTGTCATGTAGCGAGGCAAGCTCTTGCAAGAGCTTTCTCTGCGGAGACTGCGCGGGCTGGGATGGGGGCCCTGTCTCTGCCCGGAGCACACCCAGCGATAGCAGAGCACAGATCGCAGAACCCAAGAGCGAGCATCGAGCCGTCATCGATTTTTCACCTACAGTTGGATGCTCTCACGCAGGGGTTCACCCTTTCAAATTTCTATTTCCTCTTTCTTGATGTCGCGAGTTGTTGCCAGGCTGTGCGGCAGGATTCATTGGGAGAATACCCTGAATGAAAGACGAGTAAGAGGACTTCGCAGTTCTTCCTGCCTCTGCTGGCTCAACTTTCGGTAGTATGTCGGCTGTATGTCCTGCGCACATTACTTTGATCGAACGGACCATGGAGATAGCTGTTTTTCCGTCGACACTGCCGCCATCACATTTGGTCGTGGCGCGCTAGCGGAAGCCGGTCATCAGGCCCGCGCACTTGGCTGCCGACGGGTGGCGCTGTTTACCGATCAAGTGGTAGCTGGACTGCCCGTCCTGGCCGAAGTACGCAGAGCGTTGCATGAAGCAGGCGTCGAAGCGGTTGTGTACGATCAGGTGCGGATCGAGCCAAACCAAACGTCGTTCGCAAGCGCAACAGCGTTTTATCAATCCGACGATTTTGACGGTGCGGTGTCGGTTGGGGGAGGCTCGGTCATCGACACTGCGAAGGCGGCTCTGGTCTATGCCACCTATCCTGCTCCGTTTCTTCGCTACATCAATCAGCCGATCGGTGAAGGCGTCGCGGTGCCCGGTTTGCTGCCTCCGCATATCGCTTGTCCCACGACTTCAGGAACGGGGAGTGAGTGTACTGGCATCGCGGTATGTAGCGTTCCGATCGATGGCGACCGTACGGTCTTTGTGAAGACGGGCCTGGCTCATCGCTCGCTACGTCCTCGACTTGCGCTGATCGATCCGGTGTGCACAGAAACCCTTCCGGCAAGTGTAGTCGCCATAAGTGGATTTGATGTTCTGTGTCATGCAATCGAATCGTACACCGCGCTGCCTCACACCAAACGCGCCCGCCCTGGTAGTTCCCTGCTCCGTCCAATGAGTCAGGGGGCGAACCCCTTCAGTGATGTAGGAAGCCTGGAAGCAATACGGCTGTGCGGACGCTATTTGCTACGTGCCATTGGTGATCGAGGGGATCATGAAGCCCGCGACCAGATGATGTTCGCCGCGACGCTGGCCGGAATCGCGTTTGGGAATGCCGGTGTTCATGTTCCGCATGCGATGGCCTATGCGATTGGCGGACTTGCCTGCTCGTTGCGGCTACCGGATTACCCCAGCGAACGAACCTTGGTACCACACGGACTGGCCGTGGTATGGAGTGCTCCGGCTGCAATACGACACCTCGCGAAGGCCTGTCCAGAGCGTCACCTCCGCTGCGCAGAGGCCTTGGGATGCTCGGTTCGGGACGTCGCTGCGGAGGACGCGGGGGCGCTTTTGTCTGGAGAACTACAGACGCTGATTTTGAAAAGCGGTCTCCCGGTGCAGCTTGGGGCCGCAGGAATCACCCGCGCCGATGTGCCGACACTGTGCGAGGGTGCCTCGTTGCAAACACGCCTACTTGGAAACGCACCCCTCATGCTGACAGAGTCCGATCTGGCAGCGATGTTCACCGATTCGATGGCAGAGGTAACATGAGTTCCAGAAAGGATGCGCGATGAATCCCAGCACCACCCACAGCATCACCGTAGGCGATGGAACCTCTGCTGCAAAAGACCGCGAGCAGAGACTCCGCAGTGACTATCCATACTTTCTTCGTATCCCGACTCGCTGGATGGACAACGATGTCTACGGGCACGTCAACAACGTGCTCTACTACTCTTTTTTCGATACGGTCATCAACCAGTACCTCATCTCGCAAGGCGGACTCGACATCCATGCCGGAGCGGTGATTGGTCTGGCAGTCGAAACCAAGTGTCGCTTCTTTGGTCCGATTGCCTTCCCACAGATTGTCGAGGCGGGACTTCGCGTTGCACACATCGGACGCAGCAGTGTGCGTTACGAGATCGGTCTGTTTGTAGAAAGCATTGCGCCCGCCTGTGCTCAAGGTCACTTCGTACACGTCTTTGTGGATCGGAACACCCGCACCTCTGTTCCGATTCCTGATGCACTTCGCAATGCAATGACGAGACTGGTTCCTGCGATGAACGCGGGACCACAGCCAGCGTGACGGAACACCAGCTCATTTCAGACCGCTACCGAAGACTCCGTCTTCAGCTACTTGTAACCACGTTTGTTGGGTACGCGCTGTATTACTTCTGTCGCAAGAACATCTCGCTGGTACTCCCGACGCTTGGCAAGGAGCTTCACTACAGCAACACCCAACTAGGACTGCTGGGCTCTCTCCTATACATCACCTACGGTGCCGGAAAGTTCGTCAATGGAGTGCTCGGAGATCATCTCAATCCACGCCGCTTGATGGCACTCGGCCTGCTGCTGTCTGCGATCAGTTGCGCCCTCTTTGGGGCATCTCACAGCTTGCTGCTGTTTTCGATTTGCTGGGCGCTGAATGGCTGGTTTCAGTCGATGGGATTTCCTCCCTGTGCGCGAATTCTGTCGAACTATTTTAGCGTCTCCGAACGCGGCTTTATTTGGAGCATCTGGAACATCTCTCATCAAGTCGGCGCGGTGGGCATTTTGCTTCTGGCCGGATTTCTGACCGAGCATTATGGCTGGCGCAGTGCGTTCTTTGGTCCAGCGCTACTCTGTGCGATCGGGTCCGTGGGACTCCTCTTTTGGCTACGGGATGTGCCTGCCAGCGAGGGTTTACCACCAGTGGCCCAGTGGCGAAACGATCCCGAGCTAGACCGTGATGGCAGTCCACTCACCAGCGAACCAGAGAGCATCCGGCAGGTGCTCTTTGGCAGAGTCCTTCGCAATCGTGAGGTGTGGCTGGTGAGCTTGATGAACCTGTTTGTGTATATCGTGAGATCCGGCGCGTTCGATTGGGCACCTAAGTACCTGGTCGAGCGCAAAGGGAGCTCACTTTCCCGCGCAGGATATACGACCGCTCTGTTTGAGGTAGCGGGAATGCTGGGCGCGCTACTGATCGGAGTCCTGTCGGACAAACTCTATGATGGGCGACGGGCTTTGGGTATATGCTGCTGACGGCTGTTGCGGTCGGTGCGCTGTATGTGGTTCCAAGCCACAGTCAAGTGGGAGATGCCTTTGCGCTCTCGCTGCTGGGCTTTGCGGTCTACGGTCCACAGTTCTTGGTCGGCGTGTTTGCTACCGATCTTGCTTCTCCCAAGGCCTCCGCGACCGCCATTGGTTTGACCGGACTGTTTGGCTATGCAGGGTCCGCGCTGTCAGGAGTGGGCACGGGCTATGTCGTAGACCGCTTTGGTTGGGCAGGCGGCTTCGCGTTCTTCGGAATCTCGGCACTCTGCGGAGCGATTTGCATCCTTCCGCTATGGAATGCAGGTGTTCGCAGACGCTAGGCGTTGAGCAGGATTCACCATATAGTGCGGCCCTCTTCCAACAGCCAAGTGAGGTCGCCCATGCGAGGAAATCGATTCTGGTTGCGGATCGCACTCTCCGTTTCAGCGGTAGCCCTGTGCTTGATGGCCTGTAAGCCCAAGGTCGTCGGCACCTATGATGACGAGCACCGTGACACTGAGGACGCGGGCGATCCCGTCTCTACCGAAGATCTGGCCACCCCAGCGGTGCCGCCCAAAATCCCAGGCTGTGTCGGGGACTGCGTCGTCAATACGAAGTGTCCTTCTGTCCAAGGGTCAACCACGCTCACCGGCGTGGCAGCGGCGTACTACGCGGCGGCGGACTGGGAGAAGGCGT
>CALLYL010000088.1 GCA_937859535.1 uncultured Myxococcales bacterium | reverse complement strand
AACCACCAGGTGAACAGGTTCCAGAAGCAGGCTCCACACAAGGCCGACAGCACCACAACCTGGCTGACCAGCTTCGGGTCCGCAAAGCCGGCGGCAATCGTCTTGGCCACAGCGGTACCAGTGAGTGCGCCAGTGAAGTCGAGCGCAGCGGCGAGCAAGACTGCGGTGCGTACAGGCAACACGCCCGTTGACACAACCGTCGCAATCGCATTTGCCGCGTCGTGAAAACCGTTGATGTAATCGAAAATGAGTGCAACGACGATGACCAAAACAAGCAAGGTCAGCATGCCAGCGGTCTCCTAGAGACAAGCGGACGGTGCGTAGATAGGCACACGAAAACAGGCTGCTGCTGTGGCGATAGGGTCGAGTTGCGCGGGGGGCTACGCATTCTTGATCGCCACGTTTTCAAGGACATCGACGGCATCTTGGCAGCTATTGAGTGCGGCTTCGAGCGCCTCTAGGACCGTCTGCTGCCGGAGAAGCTCTTTGGCATCGATCTGCGGGTTCTTGAACAGCGAAGCCATTTCGTTTTGGTAGATCGAATCACCACGCTTTTCCATCGACACCACTTGCAGCCGTGCTGGTGCGACCTTCTCAAGCTGATGGGTGCGAATGTATGGCAGGGTATCCTTCAGGACCGCCGTACACTCGGCCAGCAGTTGCAGCATCTCGCGCATCGCCTGCGATAGCTCATGCATCTCAAAGGCCACGAACGACTGCGCCGCCTTGTACAAATAGTCGAGCACGTTGTCGAGTGCCGTGGCGAGATAGTGGAGGTCTTCGCGATCGATCGGGGTCACAAACGTTTCGTCGAGAGCCAGCATGATGGCTCGCACGATGTCGTCCCCTCGATGTTCGAGCGCGTGGATTTTGTCGAGGATCTCTTGGACTTGACGAATGCTTCCACTAAAGGTCGGCCTCGCAGGCAGGTCGAGCATCTGCTTAGCAGCCTCGGCGAGCACTCCGGCATGTTCCTCGAGCAAAGAAAAGAAGCGGTCGTCTTTTGGAAGCAGCCAGCGGATTACACTCTGAAAAGGCATGAAAGAGTCCTTCGACTCGAAGAGAAGCAGTCTAGGCCCCAAGGCCTCACAACCGTCGCCATGATATCAGGAGCGGAGCCGGTTTGGCTAAGGCTTTTCGCAGCCTGGGCCTAGCTCCCTGCCGATTGGGTCTAGCTGGCAGCGAGACTCCGTCGTAAAACGACAATGACGGTTATTACTTGCCCCTCTTGGCAGTGGTCGTCCAAGACTCAGGGCTGTGATTTGCCAGCCCTGGGTTTTGCGCTTAGGTTCCCGCCATCCAGTCGCTCTCATCATCGTTTAACCTAGAGCCATCGAGGTGTTTCAATGAACAAGTTCCTTCCCGTTGCCTTCCTGACCCCACTGCTGATCGGTGCCTGTCGTCCCGCCGACACCACCGGCGCGGACATGATGGATGTCATCGACATGGCGATGCCTCCCCAGGCGATGGCCACCACCATCCGTGACCTGAACAGCCCACAAAACACCGTCAAGGTAGGCACTCGGGTCAAGATCACCGGTGTCGTGACGAGCCCAATGCGCTGGGTCACTGGCGATGATGCAGCGGGGTATTGCTACTACCGCGTTCACATCGTCCAGACCGACCCGGCACCAGCCACACTTGGCGATGGCATGATCCTGACGCTCAGCCTCCGGACCACGATGTGGACCGATGGATCGACGCTGACACAGTGTAAGGACCGAGCCAAGTCCGACACTGTGGCCATGGCCATGGACACGCTGGTTGCTGGACAGCTCGTGGAAGTCGAAGGCAGCTATGACACCCGTGCCAACTGCGGTGCCACGACCCGTCAGATCAATATGTTCGGCGGCAAGATCGTAAGCCAGGGCATGGCCGCTACCCAGCCGACGCCCATTGATGTAGATCCGACTCAGTACGTCACGGCAACTGGTGCCTCGAAGGTGCTCGCCAAGACGTTTGTCGATGGCCATGCCGCGCTGGTTCGTTTCACCAACGTCAAGAGCTATGGCCGCAGCGCGATGTACCAAGACTTCAGCGTAAGTCCGGCCGGGGCGGCTCCCGGCGCACTTATTGGCACCAACTACCTGCGTGCTACGCCGGGCATGTTTACGTCCATGCCAGACGGCACCACCTACAAATCGATCACCGGAGTCGTACTGGCCGACTTCTGCGGGGGCATCTGGCCACGTAGCATGGCCGATATCGTTCCATAGCTTGGGTTCATGCGCGGGTCTGTTTGTCCCGCTTTTCTCGCAGACAAGGTTCCTCCATAATCGAACCCCACCATGGCTGCCAAACCCCGTCGTTATCGCTGCCTGATCTGCACCCACATCTATGATCCTGCCGAGGGCGATCCTCAATCGAACATCCCGCCCGGCACTCCGTTCGAGGCACTCCCCGATGACTGGTGCTGCCCGGACTGCGGTGCCATGAAGGCCGATTTCGAGCCCATCGAGGACTAGGCTCCCCTGCGGACGTGGCAGTCCGGCCCGGGTACCCGGTGACTTATTTGAGCGGTGCTCTGTCGTTGCGCTACCATGACCGCAAAATGAGCACCGACAAGCCTCGCCGTGCGTCTCGACGTCCTAGCGTCGGAAAAAGCGTTGCTGGGCACCAGAGCCACGACCACAAAGAGCAGGCCCGCAAGCTACTGAGCAAAGGGGATCTGCGCATTACTTCACCAAGGCTTGCCGTGCTGACGATGCTCATCGACAGCCACCGTCCGACCTCTGCACAGGAGGTCATCGATAAGCTCGCCCCTGAGGGGATCGATCATGTCACCGTGTATCGAACCCTCAATACACTGGTCGATTCAGGCATCGCTCAAGCTGTGGGTACAACCGATCGGGGCCGCCGCTTCGAGGTTCATGCCTGCGAGGGCTGCCGCGTCGATCATCCTCACCTGGAATGCCGGCGCTGCGGGCAACTGGCCTGTCTGGAGCACGGTCTACTGCCCACGATGGTGATTCCTACAGAACTGGCAGGGTTCCAAATCGAAGAAGCGCGACTGTACCTCTACGGTGTGTGTGGCATCTGTCAGATCGCCGCCAAGGCCAAGTAGGGACATGAGCCAGCTATCGCCCTATCACCGCCGCCTGTTTGTGTTTCTGTCTGTGGCGTCGTTCTTCGAGGGCTTCGATTACTACGCTTTGGCGCAGCTTTTGCCCGAGCTGCGCACCGCGTTTTCGCTGTCGGTTCCGCAGGGAACCAGCATGGCCAGCTTCATCAACATCGGGATGGTGTTGTCGTTTTTCTTGGCGCGACAGGGTGACCGCTTCGGGAGACGGCGATTATTGTCCTGGACCATCACTGGCTACATGATTTGCACGGCATTGTCAGCGATGACAGTCAGCGTCGGTCAGTTTGCAGTCTGTCAGCTCCTATCGCGGCTCTTTCAATCGGCAGAGGTTGCCACCGTGATGGTGTTCGCCGCCGAGGAATTTCCTGCCGTTCGTCGTGGGTTTGTACTCGGAGTCATCCAGGGGACCAGCTCACTCGGGGCAATCGTCTGCGCGGGAGTTACGCCGATCCTCACTGCGACCGCACTTGGCTGGCGGACCGTCTATTTGGTGGGCGGAGTGCCGCTGCTCCTGGTTGCTTACTTGAGACGCAATCTGCGCGACAGCGAGCGCTTCACGCACAGTGCAGCGAAGACCACCCTGCCACTACTGCGTGTGTTCCGCAGTCAACATCGCGGTCGGCTGCTACTTATGTCCGCCATTTGGGCGCTCGTGATGTTCTGTACGCAGAGTGCACTGCTGTTCTGGAAGGACTTTGCGGTCACCACGCGCCATTTCACCTCGGCCCAAGTCGCTTCGTGCATGACCATTGCGGCACTGGGTTCGTTGCCACTGGTGTTTTCGGTCGGGAAGCTCCTCGACTTGATCGGAAGAAGAGCCTCGACGGTTGTGGTCTTCGGGCTCGCGATCGCGGGAGTGGGGCTGTCCTACACGGGAGCTGGGCTCGGACTGCTAACGGTCGGGGTGTTGCTTGGGATTGCAGGGACCACCTGTATGTTATCGGTGGTCCAGACCATCACGACCGAGCTGTTTCCCACCGAGAGCCGAGCGGAGAGCTTTGGCGTTGCCAACAGCCTGATTGGTCGGAGTGCTGGTGTCCTGTCGCCTCTGGTCGTGGGACTGCTCAGTGTTCGTCTTGGCTACGGGGCCGCAGTGCAGACCACCGCGCTGGGCCCTCTTCTCGCGATGCTTCTTATCCTGCTGTTTGTTCCAGAGACGCGTGGCAAGGAACTCGAGGAAACAGCCGCCCTGCCCTGATCGTAAATAAGCCAGGCGAGAAAGGCTGGGCGGAAGCTAGGCCCAGCAACTTGACGTCTGCACCCTGGGTCCGTAAACCTCAGGCATGGGAGTCATGATGAGACGGATACACTCAGCTCACCGAACCTTGGGGAACATTGTCTTTTGGACGTCTGGGCTCGGCGTGATGATGCTGCTCGGTTGTCAGCAGAGTAGCCCCCAAGGCATGACCGACTTCGGAAGTGGTGACATGAGTCTTGTGCGCAGTGACCTCGCAGGACCGCCCGATCTGTCTCATCCACCGGCCATGCCGATCACCATTCGTGACGTCAATGACGGCAAAGTGACCGCTGGCACCTGGGTACAGGTAGATGGCGTCGTCACTGCTCCGAGCGTGCTCGGTTCTGCGGTGATGCTTAACCAGCAGTGTTTGTACGAGCTGGTCATCGGGCAACCGTCTCCATCGCCGACGCTCCATGATGGAATCGCGCTACGCTTCACTGAGACCGTTGCGAGCGGAGACATGATGGTGACCCCTGCTGACTGTCAGACACGGGCACCGGCGTCCATGCTGGGGAAAGTCAATCGAGGCGACGCAGTCACCGTCATCGCGATGTATGTGACATTCGGCAGCCTGCGTTACTTGAGCCTCATGGGCGGTGAGATTCGGTCCCAGGGACCGGCCACCGATCAGCCACAGCCAGTGCAGGTCACGACGGCACAATTTCCTAGCGCAACACTTGGCAGCATCACCCCGGCGGCGTTCTTCGATGCCAATGGCGCGCTGGTTCGGTTTGGTGCATCAACCACCACCCAGAGGAACAACCTCAATCTGAGCTTCAAGATTACCGCCAATGGTGCGGAGACCCGTCTGCTTTCGGCCTACCTCAAGGTTGCCAACGCCGCATTTGCTCCACCTGCGGATGGCACCGCGTATTCATCGGTCACGGGGATCGTGTCGATCGATCTCGCCGGCACGATCAGTCCGCGAGATGGTGCAGACCTGAAGCCGTAATCTATATCGCAGACCGAGTTCGCGGCATGAACTGACTCGCCGATGCTACGTCTGAAACAGATACGTGATTACCACCGGGGCACTGTTGCGAGTCAGCG
>CALLYL010000087.1 GCA_937859535.1 uncultured Myxococcales bacterium | reverse complement strand
TCCGTAGGAGTTGCTTTCTATTTGGCAGCGGCTCTGCGGACCCGGCTGAAGGCGGCGGGGTGGCCTCATTTGCCCGATTTGCGCGATTTTTTGGATCTGGTGGCGGTGGGCACGATTGCGGATTTGGCCCCTCTTGCGGATGAAAATCGTGTGCTGGTCCACGCCGGACTGCGCGAGCTCAAGCGGTGCTCGCGGCCGGGTTTGCGGGCGTTGTGCGAGATCGTGGGACTCGAGGAAGGCGCAAGCACCTCGGCGGATGTGGCGTTTCGGCTGGCCCCCAGGCTGAATGCGCCGGGTCGGCTCGGCGATGCGACCGAGGCGCTGCTGTTGCTCATTGAGACGGATCAGCGCAAAGCCCGCACTCACGCCGAAAACTGCAACGAACTCAATACCAAGCGTCAGCTCGTTCAGGAAGGGGTGCTGAAGGAAGCGCGGGCTGCCGTCGAGGAACAGCTTCGCAAAGGCAATCCCGAAGTCCTGGTCGTGGGAGCGGAAGGCTGGCATCCCGGTGTCGTCGGAATCGTCGCTGCCAAGCTGGTGGATATCTACAATCGTCCGGCGGTGGTGATTGCGTTTGAGGATCAGGTCGGTCGTGGCTCGGCGCGTAGCGCTCAGGGCTTCCACTTGTATCTAGGGCTACACGGGGTTGCGTCACTGCTCCTTCGTTACGGTGGACATGCGGCGGCTGCGGGGCTATCGGTTCATGTCGACAACCTGGATGCGGTGCGTGAGGCGCTCTGTACGGCCTATCGACATCAGCTCGGTGAGCGACTGACTTCGACCGATGTCACCGTCGACGCCGCCGTTTCTCTCGATGAGATCGATGAGCGACTGACCCAAGAACTGTCGCTGCTCGAACCATTTGGAATTGGTAACCATGAACCGCTGCTCCTGATTCGGGAAGCGGAGTTGGTTCGGCACCGCGTGGTCGGTAGTGGTCACTTGCAGCTTACGTTGCGCGCTGGTGGCACGCTGCGCGATGCCATTGGGTTTGGACTGGGCGGACGGGCTGCGGAGCTGAAGTCGGGCGGAAAGCTCAACCTGACGTTTGTGCCGCAGCTCGATACCCACAGAGGCATGCGGCGGGTCCGACTGCGGCTGCGCGAAGTGACTCCCGCCACCGATGCGCCGGTCAAGCTGGCAGCCAACGAAGTCTAGCTGGCCGGGGGCTTCCTAGGCTTGTCACTTTGCGATGGGGAAGCGCATCGCCAGATCGGCCGGAATTCCTCCCATCGCGGCCACCTTCCCATAGGTCAAAGCGGAGCTGCGCGCTTGGCGACGCTTGCTAGGATCCTTGGGATCGACTGCGTACAGACCCATCTTTACGTTCATTCCGTGATTCCACTCGTAGTTGTCAAGGAGCGTCCAGTAGTAGTAACCCTCGACGGGAATTCCTTCGGCAATGGCGCGTTTTACCCAAGTCAGGGACTCGACCACCCAGCGCGAAGCCGCTCCAGAGTCGCTGCCATCTTCGACCCCGGTTTCGGTTACGATAAGTGGCACTCCGTAGTCCTTCACAGAGGACAGCACTTCATACAGGCCTCGGGCATACTGCCAGTCGTATTCCATCGTCAGCACGTTAAACGTTAACAGAGGGGACATCTGCGGTAGAAACGACTTGGCGGAACCGGGAATGATGTTGCGCGAGTAGTAGTTGACGCCCAGAAAGTCCATCCGTCCCGCGAGATCTTCTCTGTGAACCGTCTTCCCATCTAGGTTGCGATCGAGATCACCCTTGATGGTTGCGTTCAGGAAGACCTTGTTGATGAGATAGTCGAAGTTGGCGGCTCCCTGAACATCCAGCTCACTTGATGGATCGGCGGGCGCAACCGCTTCCAAGTTGTAGACCGTGCCGACCCGTGCTGGCTTGCCATCACCGTCGGCATCTACGGTGTCTGCCGCCTTGAGGGCATCGTACATCCGGGCATGACCTTCGATCTCTGCAACCAAGACCGAGCGCGCAGCTTCTGTTTCAAGGACCACCGCAGGGGGATGAGTCCGCTGCTCAGTTTGAAACAGATAGCCTGCAATGATCACCGCAGTAAATGGCTCATTTTCTGTCGCCCAGTCATCGACCTCAGCACCGAACTCACGACCAAGGAATCCAGCGTACTTGGCCGATTCCTTTAGAATTCGATCGTGATCCAACCAGCCCCGATTTTTACAGCGAGCAAAGTCGATGTGACAGCCGTAGGCATCGTGAATCCACGCCGGTAGGACGTAGTGAATGACCGTCACCAGTGGACGTATCTGGCGTTTCTTTAGCTCGGAAAAGACACCGTGGTAGAACGCGAGCGCTTTCGGATCTGCGGCACGCTTGAGGTCTTCATAGCCATCAATCCCGTCCGTGGCCTTGGGAAACACGCGGCCCCACTCGATCGACAGCCGCAAGGAATTGTTGTGCAGTTCGGTCGCGACGAGTGCGATGTCGGATTTGTACAGCTCATAAAATCCAGGTCCGCTGGAGAGCGGATCACCGCTGAGGTACAGTCCCTTCTTCGCGATCAGCTCCGGTCGCGTGACGTAGTCACTCCAGTCGGAAGCGAACTCACATTCGCTCTTGGCGATCGAGGGACAGCCCATCTCGGCCTGAAATCCGGCGATTGCGCTGCCGAATCGGAATCCCTTGGGAAACGTCAGATCCTCAGTGGGGATATCGGGTTGATTGCCGCCGCAGCCGAAGAGAAGGAGAGCCGCGAAACAACTCAGACTGGAAACGCTTCGCATGGCGCGGAGTGTCGCCAAATTGGCTGCGAAAGAAAAGAGCTGAGCTTGTTACAGACCAGTTCGGATTCGGTGCGTGTGATTGGTGACGGTAAACAGAATTTCAGACGCACGAGTTTGGTCGCCTTTGCGTGCAGCCTCTTCGAGTTGCCGACAGAGCTGCGCGAGCCCGTTGGCACCGATTCCCAATGCTCCGCCGGCGAGCCGATGTGCGGTCTTGCGTAGATCATCCATGGCTGCCGCTTGAAGCTGTCCTTGGGCAGCGGCGATGCTGCTCTCGGACTCTGCGTGAAAGACGGTCATCAACTGTTGGGCGGAGTCCTCTCCGATGATGCCAGCCAGTTCCACCAGCTTGCTGCGAATGGAATCGAGCTCCGCGTCCAGTCCTTGGTCCGGGCCCTCGGCGTTCGGTGTCTGCGGCGGTGTTTTGATCGCATCACTGCCGTCACTCGAGTGAAAGTGGCGGGGCAACCATTGATAGAGCAGTCGCATCAAGGTATCGACTGTGACTGGCTTGGTCAGAAAGTCGTTCATACCAGCAGCCAGACTTCTTTCTTCATCCTCACGGAATGCGTTGGCAGTCAGAGCGATGATCGGAACGGTGCCCATGGGATGGGACAAGCGCCGTATTTCCCGGGTTGCACTCAGTCCATCCAGCTCCGGCATCTGACAGTCCATCAGGATCAGGTCGTACTGGAATCGTCGTGCTGCTTGTACAGCCTCATTGCCATTGGCCACCACATCGACTCGGCATCCCAGTCGTTCCAGCATCAACACTGCGAGTCGTTGGCTGGCTCGGTTGTCTTCCGCCACCAGGATTCGCGGGGGAGATTCGCCGGCTTTGAATCCGCCGACGCTGCTGCGTTCTTGACGCAGACGTTTGTGGTGCTGACCAGATGAAGCATTGCCACCGAATATCTGGTGCAGTATTCGCAATAGGCGACGGAGTCGGATTGGTTTTAGGAGCTCTCCCATCAGCGAAGGAAGGATCGGAGAGAGCCTATCCTTTTGCTTCCTGGTTGTCGACAGGAGCGCCATCGGGATGGTCTGATGGCGAGGACTGTTTCGGAGGAAAGCGGCGAACTTCCGCATGTCCTCCATGGGAATCAAATCAGACAGCAGAATGGCCGATGGCGTACGAGCATTGGGATCCGTGAGCACACGTTTCGCTTCTTCAATACTTTGGGCGAGCTTGGACTCTAGCGACACCTTGCGAAGTAGCTGTTCGAGCTGCTCTCGGATGGGCGGACACTCATCGATCACAAGTACCACCGCTCCCGAGGCAACCGTAGGAAGCATCTCCGGTGCGGCAGTGCCCTCGCTGGTGATCATCGGTAGCTCGAACCAGAACGTGGAACCAGAGCCGAGCTTGCTGACGACGCCGATGGTGCCGCCCATCGCTTCGATGAGTCGCTTACAAAGGGCCAGACCTAGGCCGGTGCCTGTGTGGCGACGGACAATCGAGGCATCGACCTGAGAAAAGGGTTGGAACAAAGAAGACAGAGCGTCTGGCGGAATGCCAGGACCGTGGTCAGAGACGGAGATTCGCAAGCGGGGGGGAGTGGCGTTTGGCACCGCCATTCCTTGCACGATGATCTCTCCGTGGTCGGCGAACTTGACTGCGTTCCCTACCAAGTTGATGAGCACTTGGCGCAAGCGGCCAGGGTCGGTCATGATGTGGGTGGCGCACGAGCGGTCGAGCAGACACACCAACTGGAGTCGCTTCTGCCGGGCCGACTCAGCCAGAATCTCGATAGCGTCCTCCATCGCCAAGCGGACGTCTGTTGAGACTGTCTCTAGCTCCAGCCGATCCGCTTCCACTTTCGACAGATCCAAGATGTTGTTCAGTTGACTGAGCAGTGCGTCGGCGGCAGTGCGAACCGCTTGAACGTACTCCAAGTGTTCCTTGGCCAACGGCGCATCCAGAAGCAACGAGGTATAGCCAATCACAGCGTTGAGTGGCGTGCGGATTTCGTGGCTCATATTGGCCAGGAATGCCGACTTGGCGCGATCTGCGGAACGTGCTTCATCGACAGAGCGCATCAATGCCGCGTTCTTTTCGGTGAGCTGTTGGGTATGGGCCTGAACCTGTGCCGTGAGCGTCCGGTACAGCCGACGAAACAATCGCAACGTCAACGTATCAAAGATGAGAGTGAGTAGCAGATTGCCGTATTCCCAGACCAAGACGCCGCGCTGTCGCGTGGTGACCACAATGACATCGTAGATGACCAATACCAAGTAGACGGCTAGCGCGGAAACTGCCATCCGACGTTCGGAAGGGGTCATGCTCTTGGCTCTCCAGAGCAATCGGAGACAGTGAAAATAGAGTAGTATGGAAGGAGTAATATATATGAGTATCCAAGGGGTTGTCTCTGTCTTGAGAAACCGCTGACCCAACCAGTCACTCCAGAGATACACCTGATTCCCGACTACGACGCCTGGCCACAGAGCCGCCATAGAGCCGAGCGTTGAGACCGTCAGTAATCCTTGCCACAAACGGCGAGGAACCGTCTCATCTCGCATTCCATAACAGACCCGCACCGCACATAACGCCAACCATAGAATCATCGCGGTTTGAAGCTGCGTGCACAGGGCGGTGATGATAGGATTTGAGGTCGTGTACTGAATCCCGCGACAGATGTTCACCATCTGCGCCACCACGCACCACGCGGCGCTCCAACTATGAACCGTGACCTGTTGCTGGAGCTGGTTGCTGGCTGTTCGTCCTAGCATCAAATGCAGGATCGCCATGTGGATGGTGATCCCCGACGCCAGGGCGATTCCTAAGACAGATAATCCGATTCCGCCCACGTTACCGAGGGTAGCAGAGATCCGTTTCGGCTCGACCAAATTACTTTGCAGGAATGGATCGACTGGCTGGAGTCTCTGGACTATGAGAGGCGTGTGGCGTTATCATACGGCCGGGTCGAAAGGGGGATATCGCGCATGGCGCGTTCATCGTTCTTTGTGTTGGTGGTCGAGGACGAACCGATTGCTCGCATGACACATTTGGGGGCGATCGCTCGGCTTCACGATGTCGCTGCGATCGGCGCCAGTAGCGTCCTAGAAGCGCTGACGATCATTGCACAAAATCCACCTCAGGTAGTGGTACTAGACCTACAGCTTCAAGACGGAACCGGAATTGATGTGATGACGCGCCTGGCCGAACTGAACACTCCAGTGGAGCTGGTCATCGTCAGCGCCCACCTGGATCGATTTCGGCACAGTCTGAAGGTCAGCGATCGTCTGCACCTGCTGGAGAAACCAGCTCCCCTCCGCGAAATCCAGCGTATCGTAGAAGGTGCGCAGAGAGCCACCCTTCCTACCAGTCCCTTCACTCCGCTGGACTACGTTCAGCTTGCTTGCATGGGACAGCACAGCGTGGAAATCGACTGTGTAGGGGAAGATGTCTGTGGTGAGATAGTCATTCGCAACGGACTCCTGTGGTCGGCACAGGATGAACATGGCCAAGGCGTCGCAGCGTTTACACGGCTGGTTCTTGCCGAAGGCGCACTCCTCCGGGTTGCACCAGCTCGCGAGGACAAACGTCCGCGTATGATCACAGAAAGCTGGGAGCAGCTCGTGCTCGATGCGATGCGGGAAAAGGACGAGGCGGCCCATGCACGTCCTCCCAAAGCGCGAGCCGAGGTGCCCGCGACGGTTGCTGCCGTGCCTGCGGAGGTCCAGGGCCAGCCGATTCAGTCTTCTCAGCGCAGCGCATCTTCGTCCACTGGCTCACCTGTTGCCGATGCAGCATTGGCAGCAGAACGAGGCCCGGCTCAGAGAACCCTCAGCGCCGATACGCGAGCCGACTTCGATCAGTATGTTGATCGTGGGGTGCGGGCCGTGATCGAGCGGAACTATCCGCTTGCGATCATTGAGTTTGAGCGGGCGCAGGCCCTGTGGCCGGAAGAACCGCTGGTTCGTCATCGGTTGAAGCGTCTGCGGATGATGCAGTCCAGCAACACCACCGCTTCCGTCTAATCGACGACCGTTGAGTTCCCGTTTCGCTGAGCTGTTCGCTTCGCTCTTCTCTTCCCACTTTGCTTGGAGTAGGTTTCGCGACTCCTTGTCTGCTACTCCTTTGTAAAACATGCCTAGGGAATGATTCATATGAACCAGCCGCTCTCCATCCAGCCGCAGCGACTCCGAGACTCGATAGAGGAGCTTGGCCGAATTGGCAGCTATTTGGATGACAGCAGTGGTCTGCGCGGAGTCAATCGGCTCGCATTGACCGCTGCGGATGGCGAAGGACGGCGACATGTGGTCGCCAAGATGAGAGCGCTCGGAATGAGCGTCACCATCGACCGAATTGGCAATGTCTACGCCCGAAGATCGGGCCGCGATGACTCTTTGGCACCGGTGATGATGGGCTCTCACATCGACAGTGTTCCCACTGCGGGCAAGTTCGATGGCTGTTTGGGCGTGCTCGGAGCGCTGGAGATCATTCACACGCTGGAAGATGCGCAGCGAGTCACCCGTCGTCCGCTGGTTGTTGCGTTTTTCACGGATGAAGAGGGATCGCGCTTCGGTACCGATATGCTCGGCAGCGCAGTCGCCACAGGTCGCCTTCCGCTGGCGGAAGCCTACGCGTACAAAGACCGGGCTGGACTCACTGTGGAAAGCGAGCTTCGCAAGATTGGGTTTTTGGGAGATGCCGAGGAAAAGCTGACCCCACCGCATGCCTATTTGGAGTGTCACATCGAGCAGGGTCCGGTGCTGCGTAGTCAGAACCTGGACATCGGCGTGGTGACCGGGGTGCAGTCGATTTCGTGGCACGAGTTGTCGATCGTGGGTCGCAGTGCGCACGCCGGAACAACTCCCATGGAGCTACGTGCCGATGCCTCCGTGGCCGCTTCCCGGATCAACCTGCGACTGCGGGACATGGCGCGAAGTGGCAAGTATGGCGCGCAGATGCGGGCAACGATGGGCGCAATGGTGCCGGTGCCGGGACTCGTAAACATCATTCCGGGGCGGATGACGGTGACGGTGGATCTGCGCAATCCCGATGACAACCTGATGCGGTCTGCCGAAGCGGACATCATCGCGTTTTACGATCAGGTTGCACACGAGGAAGGCGTGCAGATTACGTGGCGACAGACAGCGCGCACCGACTGCGTCCAGTTTGATCCCCGAATCATGGCTCAGATCGATGCCGCTGCCGCTCATCGCGGGCTGTCCCGCATGCGGATTGTCTCAGGTGCTGGACACGACGCGCAGGAAATGGCGCACCTAACCCGTGCGGCGATGGTGTTTGTCCCTGGGGAGTGGAACGGCATCAGCCACAACCCGCGTGAGTTCTCCACCCCCGAGCAGTGTGCAAACGGCGTCAACGTCCTGTTAGACGTCCTACTTGCCATCGCTGAGGAGCCATAGCTGTACCGCCCGGCGGCGACAACCACGGACCGCTGATTGTGGGCTTGACGAGGCGACCCGCTGTTGCCTATGTTCCCGCCTGCAAATGAACCTCGGTCGCGTCATTGGTACCGTCGTTGCAACCCAGAAGTACGAGGGTCTGCAAGGCAAGAAGTTCTTGGTCGTGCAACCGCTCGATCACGCCCTCCGCAGCGCCGGTGAACCGATCGTCGCCGTTGATACGGTGAGGGCTGGGCCGGGCGAGCTGATCTACTTTGTGAACTCTCGCGAGGCAGCGCTGGCGCTGGACCCATTTTTTGTACCAGTCGACGCCGCAATTGTCGGCATCGTCGATGACATTGCCGCCGAAGCAGCCCCGCTAACCGCTGGCGTCTTCATCGGCGAACCGATCGGTGGGGGAGGTGCCAGGTGAAGCTCTGTCGCGTCCTTGGTCCCGTCGTTGCTACCGCCAAGCACAAGAGCTATGCCGGTCGCAAGCTGCTCGCCGTCCAGCCGCTTGATGAGCATGGTGCCTCGATGGGGAGTTCGTTCCTTGCGGTCGACGACGTGCAGGCCGGGCCGGGCGATGTCGTGCTGGTCATGCAAGAGGGCAACGGTGTCCGTCAGCTCCTACAGATGGGAAGCCAAGTACCGATTCGCTCGCTGATTGTTGGCATTGTCGATCGGGTGACGGTGTCTGCATGAGCCCCCCGGAAGCCCGGCTACGCCAAGAGCTACTCGACTATTGCCATCGCTTGCATGCCCGAGGCTGGGTGGCCAATCACGATGGCAACCTGAGCGTGCGCCTGCGTCCCGGCCAAATCCTGTGTACCCCGACCGCTACTTCGAAGGCCGAGGTCCGCGAGGAAGGGCTGCTGGTCGTTGATGAATCGGGGGCTCGTCTGTTGGGGCAAGGCAAGCCGTTTTCAGAGCTTGCGCTGCACCTTGCCGTGCTCAAGGCCCGGCCCGACGCTCGGGCGGTCATCCATGCTCATCCTCCGCATGCGACGGCACTGGGCTCGACGGGGCGTGGTCTCGACCAGCCATTTCTTCCCGAGGCGGTGGTGTCCCTGGGGCCGACGATTCCGCTGGTCCCGCTGACCGCGCCCGGTAGTGCCCAGGTTGCCGCGCTGTCACCACTATTGCCGCTGTACGATTCGGTGTTGATTGCTGGCAACGGCGTCCTTTCGTGGGGCGATGGCATCGAGCAGGCTTATCTTCGGCTAGAGCTTGTCGAGCATCTGTCCCGAATCGTGCTTCTCGCGCTCCCGGCGGGCGGTATTAGGCCTTTGCCCGATTCGATGCTGGGTCCGCTTCTCGACGCCCGCAAGAAGGCTGGTCTGGGCCCCGAAGCGCGAGGCGTAACGGTCCCGCCGATTCGTCCTGCCGCATCCGCCGTCGCTCCCGCCGATCGTTTCATTTCGCTGATTCGCGAAGAAGTCGCTGCTGCGCTGAGCAAGTCCTAAGCCGGCCCGGCTTGCGGCCCAAGCCTCTGAGCGTCGGACCCCACACGTCGGGTTGAGCATCGTTCTCTTTTTGGGCGAAACTGTGAAAGCTACCAAAGCTATTTCGTTTCGTTCTTAACGACGACAGGGGGACTCATGCGTACTTCGCGTTTGACTAGCTTCATCGCTGGCTCGGTCTGTGGTTTCGCCATGATGATGGGCTCGCTGCTGCTGAGTAGCTGCTCAGGGGAGGGCACCGGCGGTGGTGGCACCACCATCCCGATGGACGCTCAGTGTCAGCCCGGCCAGAAGTCGTGCGTCGGCAACACGCTCAATAGCTGCTCGGAAAATGGTACGTTTGTACCCGAGATTGACTGTGCCGGTTCGAAGGTCTGCGACGCCACGCTCGGCTGTGTCGATTGCTCGCCGGGCAACAACCTTTGTGTAGGTACGGAGGTTCATTCCTGCAATGCCGACGGCACGGCGGGGCCGCTGGTTCAGGCCTGCGACTTCGCCCAGACCTGCCGAGGTGGTGCTTGCATCGACTCCTGCGAGCTGGCGGCCAGCGAGTTCATCTATCTGCTCGACAGCTCGAACCAGCTCTTGTCCTTCGAGCCGCGCACCGACACCGCCCCAATGGCCGTGAAGGTCATCGGGAAGGTGACCTGCCCGACCACCAGCGCCCCCAACTCGATGTCGGTCGACCGTCGCGCCCGTGCTTGGCTCAACTACGATGACGGCAAGCTCTATAAGATTCCGACCAACAACCCGGCCTCGTGCGCCGACAGTGGCTATCAGACCGGCGTGGTGCCCACCGCCAAGGTTGGCATGGGCTTTGTTTCGGACAGCCCCGGCAGCAAGGTCGAATCGCTGTACTTGGCCTCATTTGGTAATCCGTCACAGATGTGGAAGCTCAATCCACTCGACGCCGCGCCGATTGTCTCTTCGAAGATTGGCACTTTTGCTTCGAGCGCCACCTCGCCCGAGATGACTGGAACTGGCGCTGCCGAGCTGTATGCCTACTTCCCCGCTGCGGATGCTACCCACCGCATCATTCGCGTCAACAAGACCACCGCTCAGGCCGACCTGACCTGGAGCCTCCCACCCCTGGCGAGTGGGCCAGGTGCCTGGGCCTTTGCCCAGTGGGGTGGTCGCTATTACGTGTTCGTCACCGAGAGCAACATCAGCCGAATCTATCGCTGGGATCCCAATGCGGCGGCGGGGATGCAGTGGGTTCGCGTGCAGGACAACTTGGCGACCCGAATCGTGGGTGCCGGCGTTTCGACTTGTGCACCGACCACTGTTGGCTAGGGTATGATGCTGGCTCATAAGCCATGCTGATCGAAGTCCAACAGAGTCCAGGTCGTGGTCGCGGCGTCTTCGCCCGCACCGCAATCCCCAAAGACACAGTCATCGAGGTGCCGGCGGTGCTGCCACTGACCCAGGCAGAGCAGGCGGATCTCGCCAAGACCCACCTGAATGACTACCTGTTTGCTTGGGATGACCCTGCGGCTCCCGAGCTTGATCAAGTGGTGGTGCTGGGACTGCTCGCCATGGCCAACCACAGCGGCGACCCCAATACGATCCTACGCAGCCGGTATGCGGAGCGGCTGATGGAGTGGGTTGCTTGTCGCGACATCGCGGCGGGTGAGGAACTGACCTTCCGCTACCGCTGCGAGCTATGGTTTTCGCCTAGCTGACCCCGTCAAGCCAAACCCTACCCAGCAAGCACCTCCGAGCGGGGTGGGGCGGATGAAAGCTGCTTTGGGACGGGTCTGGGGTATCCCCAAACAGGATGAAAGCTGATCTGGGAGGGGTCGTGGGTATCCGGCAGGAGGATGAAAGCTGATCTGGGAGGGGTCGGGGGCTGTTCGTTACGAGCTGGGAGGGAGCGGGGCTGCCGGGGCTGCCGGGCTTGGCTGGGGATCATCGGTGGAGCGACGGCCGGTGAGGTTTGCCCGGAGGTTGTCTAGCGGGGCCAAGGCTTGGATGGCCAGCTCGATGGTGGATTCATCGCTGTCATCGACCGTGCCGCATACTGCACTGGCATAGGACGAGATGGCCTTTTGCAGTCCCATGCGGTGGGCATTGAGGTTTTCCCCGACGCCGGTCTCGCGATTGAGGACGCCGTGGACCATGCGCTCGTACCTGGGGAGCAGCATGCGGATGTGGTCGAGGAACTCGGGTCCGCACAGCTCGTCGATCTCACGGGCCAGCTTGTCTTCGTCGATGCGCTTGATGAGGATGCGCATGGCGGCTAGCTGCGCCGGGTAGTTGTCACGCAGGAATGACAGGCCGCTGTCGCCGAACAGTTGGCGAAGCAGGGTGCTGGCTCGCTGCGACTTGGGCTGCTTGCTGGACGGGAGCGCTGCATAGCCATCGAGACGCAGCTTGAGGCCGGTAAAGCAGCCGTCGATCTCGCCGTCGAGCAGCCGGGTATCTTCCTCGGTCAGCGTGTTTTGACGCTGCCGATCCATGAGCGCGGTCTGGGCCGCATCGATGCGCGTCTGAAGCCGCTCGCTCGGCTTCTTCAGCGTGGCACCGAGCGCTCGTGGACAGGACGCAATCAGCGCCCGAGCCAGCGTCAGCCCCTCCGGCAAAGAAAACATCGGCGCCCGAACATACACAGAAGGATCAAAAACCAGGTCAGATGTAGACATGTCAGGAAGCGTAGGTACGGGGTCGGGGTGCCGCAAGGGCATGCCCCCAGCGTTGTCGAAAAAAACCTGTCGTTTCCGTCTGAGCTATGGCTAGAGTCTACAAACCATGCTCAAGCGCATCTACATCCACAACTACCGCACCTTCGTAAACTTCGAGTGGTCCCCGCCCATGGCGTGCGTGCTGGTAGGCGAAAACGGCTCGGGCAAGTCGTCGCTCATGGATGTGCTGGTTCAGTTGAAAGCACTTCTGGTGTTCGGTCTGAGTGTGGTCGAGCTGAAGCTTTCTTCAGAGCGTACCGAGTGGCTTAAGGAACCCGAACAGAAGCTTGAGCTTGAGCTTGAGCATGCGGGTGAGTCCTTCCGGTATCTATTGACGCATCACAGTGAGGAGAGACACAGCTCGATACGGGAAGAGCTGTATGGGGACGGTGTGCTTATTTATCGATCACGAGATGGCAAGGTCGAGCTGCTAGGTGATGGAGCGGCCAGTCCTCCGGTGGTGATTCCCTATGATCGGTACCGGTCGTTTATCTCGGCCTTAGAGCCACAAGACAACAACCGTCAGATAGTAAAATTTAGGGATTCGCTCGAATCGATTTGTACTATCAGACCAGATCCCATGAGCTTTCATGAAGTGTCTAAGCAAGAGTCAGCTCGATTGAGAGTAGATTTATCAAATTTTGCTGATTGGTATCGGACAAAAGTCGGACAAGATCCCGAAGCGGCTGTTCAGGTCATGAGCGACCTGCGTGAATCAGTCACTGGATTTGTTCAGTTACGACTGGAGCCAGTTTCATCCGAGCATAAAGAGCTACGAGTACGTTTTAAATTTGGTTCTAAGAGTCATGAGCTGGGCTGGTCGAAGCTCTCTGCGGGACAACGTCTGCTGATTGCACTCTATGGGATGTTCCGACTTGCGTTCAATCGGGTGAATACCTTTGTCCTCGATGAGATCGAGAACTATGTGGCACCGAAAGAGATTCAGCCGTTTTTGCGGAAGCTGCTGGATGCTTCGGCGGAGGCGGGGAAGCAGGTGATTGTGATCTCGCATCACCCGGAGTCGATCAACTACTTGGCAGCAGACTCGATCTGGCGGATGTGGCGTGATCCGGTGGGCGGTCATACCCGCATTGCCAAGGTGGAGGCCGACCTCGACTCGGGCGAAACCGCCTATGACTTGGTCAAGCGCGGAGAGCCCGATGCCTAGTTTTCGGCTGACGATCTTGTGTGAAGATCGACTCACCGAGCGCTTCCTTCGTCGCTTGTGTGAACGGTATCACCACCAAGTCCAAGAAGTGGTGGTGTCACCAAGTGGCAATGGTGATGCGTCCGCCTGGGTCAAGAAGCAATATGCCGAGCAGGTGAAGAAGCGGCGCTCCAAGAACTATCAAAAGCAGCTCGGTCTGCTGGTGTGTGTCGATGGCGATGAAGTCGGCTGCTCTGCGCGCCAGCAGGAAATGAATCAAGCCTTGCAAGCGGCCAACATCGAGCGGCGTACACCCGAAGAGCCGATTGCAGTGCTGGTGCCTACTTGGAGCATTGAGACTTGGCTGGCCGCGTTATGTGGCAAGAGCGATATTGTGGAAGACCATTCGTACAAAGATGAGGCTGCCTATCGGAGCCAGGCCCGGGATCTGTTTGGGGATGGTGCGAAGGACTCAGCCACCTGCCGAAGTGCTGCGGAGGCATGGAAAGCAACCACCGCGCTTTTGCCATCGCTAGCCGAGGCCTATGCCGAGGCGAAGCGCGTGCGAATGTAGCGACGCGCAGCCTGACCCCAGGTTGAGCGCCCTTCCCGTTGCCTGTTGTTCGTTGGATGGTTGTGGGCTACCGGCGTCTGTGCGAACGTGGTAAGGATGGCGAGGCGGTCCGTGGGGCTGCTTCAATCTTCTATACTTGCTAAGGAACGACGACTGCCATGGATCTCCGTCTCAGTGACGAGCAACTGATGGCTCAAAAGACGGCTGCCGAGTTTGCGCGGAGCGAAGTGCTCCCTCGGGCGGCCGAGATTGATCGTGACCACCGCTTCCCGGCTGAACTGGTCAAGCGGATGGCCGAGCTGGGCTTTTTGGGCATCGCGATCCCCGAGCAGTATGGTGGGGCGGGCCTTGACACCGTGTCGTATGTGCTGGCGATGGAGGAAATCTCCCGAGCCTGTGCGTCCTGCGGCGTGATCATGAGTGTCAACAACTCGCTGGTCTGTGACCCACTGCTCAAGTTCGGGACCGAGGCGCAGAAGCAAAAGTGGCTGGTGCCGCTCGCTGCGGGACAGCTCCTCGGCTGCTTTGCCTTGTCCGAGCCGGAAGCTGGTTCGGATGCTGCCGCCCAAAAGACCGTCGCGCAAAAGGATGGCGATGGCTGGGTGATAAGCGGCGTCAAGAACTGGATCACCAATGGTCCGAACTCAAATGTCTGCATCTTGCAGTGCATGGCCGATCCTCCGGGTCGGCAGGCCGGGCATAAGGCGATTACGACGTTCATCCTGCCGATGGATCTGCCGGGCGTACGAACCGGTCCAGCGGACAAGAAGCTTGGCATTCGTGGCTCGCAGTCGTGTCAGATATTCCTCGACGACGTGCGGGTGACGCGGGACTTGCTGCTGGGCGACGTCGGTACCGGCTTTAAAGTTGCGATGTCGACCCTCGATGGCGGGCGAATTGGCATTGCCTCGCAGGCGCTCGGGATTGCGCGGGCCTCGTTCGAGGATGCCGGTCGCTATGCCCTGGAGCGCAAGACGTTCGGACAGGCGATTGCCAACCATCAGGCGATTCAGTGGAAGCTGGCCGATATGGCGACTGAGCTGGATGCGGCGCGGCTTCTGACGTTGCGGGCGGCCACGCTGAAGGACAAGGGCGTTCGGTATAGCAAAGAAGCGGCCATGGCCAAGCTGTTCGCCGCCGAGTGCTGTAACCGGGCTGCCAAAGAGTGTGTGCAAATCTTCGGCGGCAACGGCTACGTCGAGGACTACCCCGCCGAACGGCACTATCGCGACGCCAAGATCACCGAGATCTACGAAGGCACCAGCGAGATCATGCGCATCGTTATCGCCGCTTCGCTCTTGAAAGAATAAGCGGCGTTGTAGTCGAGTCCGTCACCAAGGAGTCACGTCATGCAGTCTTTACACCTCTGTTTGTCCTTCTCGCAGCGGCTGTCCCATCGCGTGGGACGTAGCGTTGGACTTGGAGGTGTCCTGCTTGCTGCCGTGGTCTTGTCGACTGGTTGCGATGACAAGTCCCCGCAGACCCGGCAGAGCACAGCCAGCCTTCGTTCTTCAGGCAAGAGCGGTGGCACCGTGCAGCAGGCACCAGGCGGCGGCTATGTCGAGTCGAGCGAAAATGCGCAGGATCGTGCGGAAGCAGTCCGTCGGGTCTGTCAGCGCAAGGCCTCGAGCGACCTACCGAGCTGCTGGAGTGCCGAGGTGGATCGGACCAAGAACCGCAAGCTCGAAGCGCGGATTGGCCTGATGCTGAGCGTGTCGCCTGCGGGCAAGGCCGAAAAGGTCGAGGTGATCTCGCCGGTCGCCGAGCAGCAGACCATCGAGCAGTGCGTCGCGGATGCAGCACGAGGCTGGAGCTATCCCGATGGTACGGAGACGGCGACGGTGCGCTGCGACTTCTTCCTGCGCTCGAGTCAGTAGTCGGCGGTTGCCGTAGGTCAGATCAAGGAAAGGACATGTGGATGCTGGGTCGTCGAGCGGTTGTGCAAGTGGCGCTAGGGGGCGTGCTGCTATGCGGAGCCTTGCTGGGAACGGCGGAGTCCCGCAAGAAGGCGAAGCCGGCACCTCCCCCAGTGGCCACAGAAGAAATGGCGGTCGAGGGAATTGCTGGACAGCTAGACGCGGCGGCCTGTCTGAACCTGCTCGAACAGAGCAAAGCCGACCTCAAGAAGTGTTACGACGACGTTTCGTCTCGGATGTACTTCTTGAGCGGCCACATCGAGCTGAAGCTGTTCATCGGAACCGATGGCAAGGCCAAGCGAATCATCACCCAGAAGTCCAATGTCGGCAGCTACGAGGTCGAGCACTGCTTGGTGCAGACGCTCGGGAAGCTCGCGTACCCGCCCGCCAAGGGGGGACTTGGGGAAATCACCTATCCGATGGACTTTGCCGGGCGAGGGCCGCTCGGGGCGTGGGGTCGCGAGCAGATTGCCGAGAACCTCGACAAAGAGAAGAAGAACCTGCTCGGCTGTCAGAGCAAAGCCAAGAAGCCAGCGGGCAACGACAAGCGGGCCATGGCTGAAGAGATGCGGCTGACGATGTATGTCGCGCCGGGTGGACAGGTCGCTGCGGTCGGATTTTCATCGCCCAAAGATCAACTGGATGATGGCGTGACCGCTTGTCTGGACACCAAGGTGCGGAAGCTGCGGCTTGCAGACCCTCTCGGCAAGATCGTCAAGATCGAGTATTCACTCTCTGGACAGAACGACGGCGAGTAGCGCAAGAGTCATCGACCGAGGCCAGAAGCGAAGAGTCAATCGAACATGCACTTTGAGCCCAGCGAAGAACAGCGACTGATTGAAAAAGTGGCCCGCGAGTTTGCCCAGCAGGTGCTGCGACCGCTCGCCGCCGAGCGTGACCAAAAGAGTCAGTTTCCCGAGCGCGAGCTGAAACAGCTTGGAGAGCTGGGACTGCTCGGCGTCAATGTTGCCGAACAGTACGGGGGCTCGCAGGCTGGGGTTGTCAGCTATTCGCTGGCGCTGTCGGAGATTGCGGCGGCGGATGCCTCGGTGTCGGTCGCGATGGCGGTTACCAACATGGTGGCCGAGGTCATCTGCGCCTTTGGTACCGAGGAACAGAAGCAAACCCATGTAACCCGGCTGTGCTCGGGTGAAGCCGTCGCGGGGGCATTCGGTCTGTCCGAGCCGCAGGCGGGCTCTGATGCGGCGTCACTGCAAACGGTGGCCGAGAAAGTTCCGGGCGGCTACAAGCTGACCGGCAACAAGCAGTGGATTACCTCGGGAGACCGGGCCGGTGTCATCATTGTCTGGGCGCGTACCGATGGCGGTACCAAGGTCGACAAGCGCAACCAGTCAGCGGGACTGTCGGCTTTTATTGTCGAAGGCGGGACGCCGGGGCTGTCGGCGGGACGACCGGAGCACAAACTGGGGCTCAAGGGCTCGACGACAGTGCCACTCATCTTGGACGGCTGCTTTGTGCCCGATTCCGCGCTGCTTTCGCGACCGGGCGATGGATTCAAGATTGCGATGGTTGCGCTGGATGGGGGCCGGATCGGCATCGCCAGCCAGGCCGTCGGCATCGGACGGGCGGCGCTTGCGGCGGCGCGGGAGTACAGCAAAGAGCGCAAGCAGTTCGGCCAGCCGCTGTGTGACTTCCAGGCGATTGGTAACATGCTCGCGGACGCGGCAACCCAGCTTGAGGCGGCGCGACTGTTGGCTCTGCGGGCGGCGTTTTTGAAAGAGAGTCGGCTGCCGTTTTCGCAAAAAGCGGCGATGGCAAAGCTGTATGCATCCGAGGCCGCCGGTCGAATCTGCGACATGGCGCTGCAAGTCCACGGTGGTTACGGCTACACGCAGGAGTTTCCAGTCGAGCGCTACCTGCGTGATGTGCGCGTTTCGCGAATCTACGAGGGAACCAGCGAGATTCAGCGGCTGGTTATCGCTCGCTCTGTGCTGAAGGAGTTTTCCGACCATGCAAGCTGACACGCCTGCGGGCAGTGCCAAGACCAAGCTCAGAATCCTCGTCGCCAAGCCGGGCCTTGATGGCCATGATCGGGGTGCCAAGGTGGTGGCGCGTGCACTCTCTGATGCTGGCTACGAGGTCATTTACACCGGTCTTCATCAGACCCCGGCGATGATTGCCGCAACGGCTGTTCAAGAAGCCGTTGATGCGGTTGGTCTGTCGATCCTATCGGGTGCGCACATGACGCTATTTCCAGCGGTGCTCGATGCGCTGCGCGGACGTGGCGTTGGTGATGTACTGGTGTTCGGCGGTGGCATCATTCCGGAAGAGGATGAGGCCGAGCTGAAGCGACTCGGGGTGTCGGCGTTGTTTAAGCCCGGTACTTCGACTCGCGACATCATCGACTGGGTCGAGCGTGTGGTTCGTCCGCGTGCCGAGGCCAGCCGTCTGAGCTAACCGTTCGCCGTACTCCAACCGATTCCCGACGAGTAAGCAATGATCGACTTTGAGCTGTCCGAAGACCAAAAGGTGCTGCAAAAGATGGTCCGCGACTTTGCGCAGGCCGAGATCGCACCGCACTGCCGAAAGTGGGATAACGAGTCGCACTTTCCCCACGAGCTGATTCCCAAGCTGGGGGCGCTCGGTCTGCTCGGGATGACCACTCCCGAGGAGTATGAGGGATCGGGAATGTCGATGCTCGATGTGGCGTTGGTCATCGAAGAGCTGGCAGCGGTCGATGGCTCGGTGGCAATTACGGTCGCGTCGCACAACGGGCTGTGCTCGGGTCACATCAATTTGTTCGGCAGCGAGGAGCAGAAGCGCCGTTATCTGCCAGAGCTGGCGTCGGGGCGCAAGCTAGGGGCGTGGGGACTGACGGAACCGGGCTCGGGCTCAGACGCCGCCGGGGCCAGAACGCGAGCGATTCGACTCGATGACGGAAGCTGGAGTCTGACCGGACAAAAGACCTTCATTACCCAAGGCTCGGTGGGGGGTGTGGCGGTCATCTTGGCGGTGACTTCTCCGGAAAAGAAGCAGCGCGGGATCACGGCGTTCATCGTCGACTACGGCACACCGGGCTTTTCGGCGAGCCGTCGCATCGAAAAGATGGGCCTGCACGCCTCGGATACCGCCGAGCTAACACTCGACGACGTCCGTGTCCCGGATAGTCAGCGGCTTGGCGAGATCGACAACGGCTTTATCGACACGCTGCGCATCCTCGACAAGGGGCGCATTACGATTGGCGCGATGGCGCTTGGACTGGGTGCCGGGGCGATGCAGGCGGCGATTCGATACTCCAAGGATCGACGACAGTTTGGCAAGTCACTGTCGGAGTTCCAGGCGATTCAGAACATGATTGCACAGGCGGTCATGGAGCTGGATGCATCGCGACTACTGCTTCATCGGGCCGCCTGGATGCATGACCAGGGGATGCGCTTCGGGCTCCAGGCGTCGATGGGCAAGCTGTACGCGGCGCAAGCGGCGATGCGTGCCTGTAGCACGGCGGTTCAGATTCACGGCGGCTACGGTTACACCCGCGAGTTCCCCGTGGAAAAGGCGATGCGTGATGCCAAGTTGTGCGAGATCGGAGAGGGGACCAACGAAATCCAGCGCCTGGTGATCGCTCGCGAGCTGCTGTCCAAGGGCGACCTTTTGGTTCCGGGCGTACTCTGAACATGACGGACGTACCCTCGTCTTTCGCGACCCACTTTGCATCGGTCGTCTCGGCGTTTGTGACGGCCTGGCAAGATCCGGCGCAGCTCTTTGTGGCAGAAGACCTCGCCGCAACCCGGCAGCGGGCGACTCGCTTTGCGCTGACGATGTTTGTACTTTCGTACGGAGCTGCGGCCTTCGGTGTCTGTTTGATTGGCCAGTTTACCGGGCAGCTCTCGGTGTTCGCGCCGATCGCGCTGATTCTGCTTTTCACCGGGCCGCTGCTATCGATCGGGCTACTGGCGATGGAGTCTGCGCTGGTGCGGTTACTCGGTCCCCATCCCGTAG
>CALLYL010000086.1 GCA_937859535.1 uncultured Myxococcales bacterium | reverse complement strand
CATGGTTGTCGCTGCCGCGCTCGCCGGCCCCGTGAAAGAACACCACCAGCGGCTGTGGCTGAGTGGTTTCGCCTGTCGGGGCCAGCCACAAGTAGGGCAGGGCGAAACCGGTCGAGTCGACAAAGCGCTGCTCGACAAAAGGCGCGGTTCGAGCAACCAAATCAGAGGTAGGCATGCGAAAAGTGTAGCTGGAACGCGGGCTGGCTATACTGCGCGCCATGTGGACTTGGATGGGGTTGGCTGTGGCGGCAACCCTGGTTTGGTTGTTTGCGCTTTGGCTGTGGAGACGGGTCCGTGGTGCTGCGGAGCCAACAGAAGTCGCGGCTCAGCCTGACGATGTGACCGGAAGCGCTGCGACAAGCGGTGCCGAAGCGCAAACGGCCACGCCCTCCGATGGCAATCACGCCGATGTTGGAGTCGCAGACGGAGACGCGCCCGGCGATGGAGAGGAACCCGTAGACCGCAGGCGTTCGTTTCTGCACAGCCGTCACTGGGCGGTCCTGGCGGGGGAGACCGAGCCGCATCGCTTCCTGTTGTCGGCGTTCGAGAAGCTGCTGGCACCGGGGAGCGGTTCCCGAGCGACCGGCGCGGGGCATTATTGGCACCTTGTCGACAACAGTGGGCGGTTGCAGCTCTCGGCGCTGGTGCGCAAAGGTGAGGTGTTAGAGGTCTTGGCGATCTATCCGTATGCCGAGACGGCCAATAGCTGGCCGATGCACCTCGAGCGAATCGACGAAAGCCCCGATGGGTTGCAGGCGCGGTTGTGTGGCAGCTCGGGCGGCGCGCATTTTGCGGTGTTCGACACCCTTTACTTCAAGAACCACGGGCACTACGCCGTCGGTGAAGTCTACGATCTTCAGGTGAGTGCAATCGCTTATCAGCTTGAGTTTGACGAACCGGCCGAGCAATCGAGCGGTCTGAGCGGCTTTGGGGCACTGCCGGCACTGAGCTCGGATCGAGACGCCGCCGAAGACGAGATCGTCTTTCACTCAATCGTCGAGGATGTGTTCGAGTGTGAGTTTTGGGGGATCGAGCTTCAGGTCTACTTGCTGACGCTGCTTCATGGACCGGACGGGCCGCTGCGCGTCGAGCTGTATACCCATCCATCGCTCACCGAGCGGCGCTTTGCCATCGGTGAGCGAGTGCGTGGTGTGGCGTGGTTGTTTGGTCTATGGCCCGACCCGCGAGCGACGGCACTGGCCGAAGCGTTCAAGGCAGCGCGGCTACCGAACTAACAATAACGACCAGTCACGTAGCGAGTCAGCTCGTTCCCGTTCAGAAACGTAGCGAGGATGGTCGATGGCGTAGGCGTGCGAGCGCAGCAGCCTGGGGGCTGTGAGTACGCACGACATAGCCAGCGGCCACCGCAGTAGTTTCTGGATGGGAACCAGCTAGCCTTCGGGAAGGACCGGCAGTCGGGGGAGGTTCTTGGTCTTGTCCTCGGCCTTCTTGGCGGGACGAGCCGGCTTGTCTGTTTTGGCAGCGGCAGGTTTGGTGTCGGCAGCCGGCTTGGCGTCAGCAGGTTTGGCGTCAGCAGGCTTGGCCATGGTCGGCGGGGCTGCGGCCTTGGTGGCATCGGCCGAGGGTGGACTTGGTGGCGCGGCCGGGCTCGCAGGTGGTGGGGGCGGCGGGGTCAGATTTGCGGATGCAGCGGCTTGGGCGGCGCGTTGCTTGGCAGCGGCTTCGTCTTTGGCCACCGCCCGTAGGTGCAGCACATAAAAGATGATGGCAGTCAGCAAGGTCAGCCCCAGGATGATCGGCATGACCGGCAGTCCGCCGCGTTTGTCGCGATGGTGACGGCGCTCCTCGGCGTCCAGGTCCAGGTGGTCATGTCGAAGTCGACCGATGGGACCGCTCGGCTCACTGGCCGGTTCCTTCAGCGGGGCCGCGCTCGTCGGAGAGGTGTCTTGTTTGGGCTCGTCTGTTGCCATCGTGCCCGGCCAGCATAGCAGCGGCGGGCTCATTCCAGCAAACCCCGACACACACCAACTTCGGAAGAGCCGATCCCAAGGAAAAAGACCCGACAAACAGCAGCCTGGCCGAACGTCGGTCGCGGCACTGTACTCGCGACGGTAAGTCGAGCTAACATAGTGAGGAAGTAGCTTGGGGGAGCCTATGACCGCCTACCGACTCACTGGCAACGATTTACTTAGTCCACCGTGCCGTGAAAAGCGCTCTTGCTCTGCGCGACTGCGTCGTTTGTTACGACCACAGTCAGTGCTCGGCAGCCTGTTTTTGACCCTGATTTCGCTTGTGTCGGCCTGTAGTAGCGAGGATGCGATCCTGCTACAGATTCGGCCTCCGTCGGGCGTAGCCATTAGCGAGTACGCGGTGACGGTCCAGGATCACGACAAGCGCGCCATCCTGTACCAATCGGGCATTCAGCCCATCGCGGCGGTTAGCAAGGGTCGCGACCTGTTCTCAGAGCCGCTGCGGCTCGGGCTCAAGCTGTCTCAGAAGGCCTCGTATCTGATTCACGTTCGGGCCGCCGAGGACAAGCTGGTTCCTGACGGTGTCATCCCGACCTCGCGCAAGTCGGAGTTCTTCTTTGCGGCGATTGTGAACGTGGCGGGTACCCAGCAGATCGATGCCGACCTGATCGAGGTCGATCCGATGCTCGATCTCGACTTTGACCACTTCCCGGACTCGGTGAAGTGGCCCGAGGCGGTCAAGGAAGCCAAGGTCACCTATCAGTCGAAGCTCAACGTGCTCGACTGTGTGGACAAAGATCCCGGCCCCACCGAGATGAAGCTACCGACGGGACTGTATGCGATCGATATCAATCCGCTGGCCAAGCCCCGCTGCGGACTGCCGTTTGACGTGTCGTGCGGAGATAGCGTCCCGCCGTGCCAGGACAAGGACGGCGACGGCGATCCTGAAAGTACCGACTGCGACGACAACGATCCGACTCGCTTTAACGGCAATCCCCGTCCCCGCAACTGCTGCGAATGTACCGACAAGGCGAGCTGCGCAACCAACCACAACAAGCTCAAGGACATGTCGGCTTGTATGCCGGCGCGCTGCGATTCCTCGACGGACTTCAACTGTAGCGGTCAGATTGTGCCGTGCTTTGTCGATGACGACTGCGACGGCTATTCACCAAACGATCCAGTGGCGAGCCAGCGCGACTGTGACGACACCAACCCGAGTATCTACCCCGGTGCCAAGAAGAACTGCGCGGACACCAGCAAGGACTGGGCTTGCGACGGCAATCCCTCGGGTGGCTGCGTCGACTGCGATCTCGATGGTGACGGCTTCCAGCGCGCCGAGGTCACGGCCACGGTTACCTGCCCAACGCTGGCCTATACCCAATCGGGCAAGAAGCTCGATTGCGACGACAACGATCGTGGTGTGTTCCCAGGGTCGAGTTCTTATAACGGTGCCAGCCAGATCATGGGCCTGATGGATTTGAAGGGCAATGAGGGCGGCGGCTCGAAGCTGGCGGCGATGCGACAACTGTGCGGCAACACCCAGGTCGATGGTGCCACCGCGCAGGACTCCGACTGTGATGGCAACCCCCGCAATGGTTGCCCGGCCAACCCGGCCACTTGCGACAAAGACTTTGACGGCTTCCCGAACGCGACCGCTGGCTGTAACACCCTTGGTTTGCCCGTCGACAACAACGACAATGACCGAGAGAGCTTCCCTGGCGCGCCCGATCGCTGCGGCGATGCCAAGGCGCAAAACGGTGTCTCGGACACGCCTTGCAACAACGACGCCGATGGCGACAAGTACAACGCGGATGCAGACTGTGATGACAACGATCCGAACACTCACCCGTGGGCGGCCGAGCTGTGCGATGGCAAAGACAATGACTGTGACGGACTCATCGACGAGCTAAACCCCGATGACAAGGGCGCTCGGATGGTGGAGACGACCACGGTTGCGCCGATCAAGAAGGTGATTCTGTCGTGTACCGACTTTTCGAAGGGCGAGTGCAATCGCAACGAGGCGACGACGGGACTCAAGACCGGACGCTGCGTGTGCAGCGGACTCAAGCCGAGTGCGCATGACCCGAACGGCGTCCGTAAGTCCTGCCCTGCGACGGTGGACACCACGGCCACGGCTCCCAAGTGCTTTGGCGCGCAGCAGAAGGACAAGCAGACCTGCGAAGCCGTCGTGGCCAACCGCAAGGATCAGGACTGCGATGGCAGACTCGATGCGCCCGATGGCATGAACCTCAAAGAGTACGGCGAGGCGTGCGGCGTCGATACCGGCGAGTGCGCAGCGGGCACGGTCAACGGCTGTGACTTTACCAAGACCAACCCGTTTTCGATCGCCACCGGCTTTGCGGTCGTTCCGGCCTTCAACGAGTCCCGCAAGTTCCTGACCTGCGCGGCGGCGGTGGGACCGACCAAGCAGCTCTGCGACGGCATGGATGAAAACTGCAACGGCGTCGACGATGACTGCTCGGACCATGGCGCGGCCGACTCGAGCTGCTGCAAGAACGTCGCGATGTGCGTAAACATCGGCACCGACTTCACCCACTGCGGCAACTGCTCGACGGCCTGCGATACCGTGACCGCCAATCACTGCGTCAATAAGCAGTGTCAGTGCGGCACCAATCCCGCTTGCAACGGAGCACGCGGCATCTGCAAAAACAGCACCTCGTGCGTCGAGTGCTTGCTCGACAACGACTGCGGCGATGCCGCCAAGCCCAAGTGCAAGGGTGCCGATCACTGCGCTGAGTGCGTGGCCGATGTCGACTGTGGCGATGCCGCCAAGCCCGCCTGTGATGGGACCGCCGAGATTTGTGTACCGTGCACGGCAACCGCTGGCTGCAACGGGGCCACTCCGAAGTGCAAGGTCAACGCCAACCCCACGCTGAGCCAGTGCGTGGAGTGTCTCGCGAACGCGGACTGCGCCGGTGTGGCGGGCAAACCGGCTTGCGACACCACCACCAATCAGTGCGTGCCGTGCCTTGCGGGCTTTGGCTGCTCGGCTCCCAACGCACAGTGCAAGCTCAACGCGAACTCGGCGATGAATTCCTGCGTGCAGTGCCTGTCGGATGGAAACTGCTCTGGAACTCCGGCCACTCCGGCCTGCGATACCGTCAGCAACAAGTGCGTGGCCTGCACCAGCACCAATACCAGCACTTGCCTGTCGCCGTTTACCAAGTGCCTGACGAACCTCGATGCGACCAAGAACAAGTGCGTCGAGTGTACGGCCAGCGCGCAGTGTCCGATGGCCAAGGGAATCTGTGACACCGCGACCACCAACCGCTGCACAGCCTGCTTGGTCAACATGGACTGCACGCTGATGTCGGCACCAAAGTGTCTGGTCAATGCGGACGTGACCTTGAACGCCTGCGTGGGCTGCTTGATGAACGCCGACTGCGCCGCTCCCACGCCGATCTGTGAGATGACCACGACGCACAAGTGTGTCGCGTGTCTCGCCGACGTGGACTGTGGTGCCGGCAAGTTCTGTGTCACCAACGCAAACCCGCTCCTGAACGTCTGCGTGAACTGCCGAACCGATGCGGACTGCGGGGCTGCGACTCCGGCTTGCAATGTCGCCACCAAGACCTGCGTACCGTGCCGAGCGAGCGGAGCGGTGCCTCATGTTGGTTGCATGATGCCCACCCCAGCCTGCTTGGTGAACGCCAACCCGGACAACAACATGTGTGTCGAGTGTACCCAGAGCTCACACTGCAATGGCGGCAAGACCTGCCAGATGGACAACACCTGCGCGTAGCGCCATCGGGCGCGCCGACCGTGTGCAGCGCGCCATCCTCTCCGATAAAAAAAAAAAAAAATCTCTGCTCCACAAAGGCTGTCGGCTCAGCTACTTCATCGAGGGACATG
>CALLYL010000085.1 GCA_937859535.1 uncultured Myxococcales bacterium | reverse complement strand
TACCCCCTAGCCGTAGCGTACCGAGAGTAGCCGCCGCTCCCGCGTCTTTGGGGGCGACCTGCAAGTCCTCCATGTTGTCGGCGTAAACCACAAGCTGGCGCTGCTTCTGGCGCTGCTTCCGGCGCAGACACTCGACGGTTTTCTCAAAACCTTCCGCTGGATCGCTTGTGTGCTCGCGGATGCCCTTCAGCGCTTCCTCGGTGACTCCCAGCTCTCTGGCGCGCTCCTCTGCCTGTGCCCACAGTTTGCGAATCGGCTCTGCTTCGTTCTGGAGCCCATCGCAGCGCAGAATGAGCAGATCTTGATCGTCCTGCGCGAGCACCTTGCGCAGAAGCTGCGTTGCCAGCGCGGTTTTTCCCACTCCACCAATGCCATGCAGAAGCAGCAGTTGCTGCTGCTTCTGTGCTCGCACTTTGCGCCGGACCTCGTGCTGAATGGCCCGCCGCCCGATAAAGCCGTGCTGGAGCACGGGCAGACCGCTCACACTCAGCGTGTCTCTCCACTGCGGCACCGTGAGCTGCGGTGCCCCGGCCAGCGCCAGCGGTCGATCGGGGCCTCGGTGATAGAGCGCCAACTGAACCCACGCCAGCGGATAGCGGATCTTCACGTCCCCATGCTGGAGCGGCTCACGCAGCGACTGACGGCACTCGTTGGTCGCTTGCAGCGTGCTCTTTCCCTGCGCAAGGGCTTGGTAAAAAACCGACTCTGCCCGCGTACAAAGTGCGTCGGACACCGGGCCAAAGTAGCCCAGCACCTGCGCAAAGCCGGCCCGATGCAGCGCCGCTGCTGTCGATGGACCCTCCCCCAGCGCCGTTCCTAAGTCGCGGCTCTCACGTTCCATCGGTGAGCGCGTCCCTGCTTCCGGGTCCGCAGTCACCGTTCCCGACACTCCATGGCAGGAGGCCAGGAAGAACAGCCGTGGAAAGCGCTTCTGCGTTCCCGCTTGTGACAGCCTTGTGTTGAGCTGACTGACCAGCTCGTCGATGCGCAGCCGCCGTGAACAGCCCAGCTCATCCTCGAAGACGAGCTGCCCAGGGAGTCCGTGGCCGCTGAAATGTAGCGCTTGCGGCTCCATCTTTTCGGCCAGTGCTGCCAAGTCGTCCACGGTGCCAAGTTCGGCGAAAGCGATGCCATGGCCCAGCGGCAGCAGCGCTTGCTGGAGTCGCAGCGCCTCGTCCTCGTACTTCAGAGCGACCTGATCTTCAGGCGCGGCAATGCTCACGGCGACCGAGAAGGCCCCCGTCGGATCGGGAACTTCGGGAGCGCCCTCGACCACAATCTCCCGCACCACATCGAGTTCGCTGCGCTCCACCGCAAACACCTCGGGCTCGGGCATGAGCAGTTCCCACGGAAGCGCCAGCGCCTGTTCCACCAGCGTTCGCTGGTGCGCTTCCCGAGGATCACGTACCCGCAACACCAGCCGCGCTCGCCCCCGATCCTTGTCGTGAATGCGCCGCAGAACTTGCTCTCTCGCCGCGTCCGAAAACAGCACGGTAGCGAGCTGCTCGCCCAGTTCCCGTGCGAGCAGCCGACTCTGGGCTTCCTGGGCCACGTACCCCGGATGGCCATCGACCACCGGTTTACCTGCCACTTCCCGAAGTCTCACCAGCTTGCCGACAAACTTAGCGTCTCGCAGGGGACTTGGCACGTGATGGGAGGGGCTCTCTGTCGTTGGTCCCACAACGGTCCAAGTGTCGTTTGTCGGGTTGAGCACAAAGACGAGTTCCAACGCCGCGAGCGGAGCCAGCCGGCGGGCGACCTCTTGCAGAGTCTTCGTGATCGCCGCATGGTCATTTACCAATACTGGCTGCACATTGCTCTGTCTGAGGAGTTCCTGATCTGTGCTGGGAATCTGCGCCCAGTCGCTCTCGGTGATGAGTACCCGGCTGGCGAACAGATTCTTGCGCTCCCGTTCAGACAACGATTGCAGCCATCCGAGCACGCGAGGATCTCGCAGAGAGCAGCCGACAAACACCACGGGATGCGTCCGCAGACTGAGGTTGAGCTGCTGCCGAAGCAGTGGGTTACTGGCCTCAAACTCCGCATAGCTCGCCGCTGACAGCACCACTTTCTGCCAGTCCCCTTGGTCGCCGTGGAGCTTGAGGAGCAGCACTTCCTGCCGCGCTTGCAAGGCAAAGTTCTGCTCCAGCACCTGCGTCGTGTGACGGATCTTGTTAGCAGTCAGTGCCAGCTCGATGAGGCGGTCGTAGTTGGTCGTAAACAGCGATCCAAAGACGCCTGCACCCGCGAGCCGGGCGATGGCTTCGTGAATGGGGGCCGGACCCGTCGGGGTGCCGAGCTGTTCTTGCAGAAAGTTGGACAGATCCGATTCCGAATACTCGTGGAGGTAGCGGTCGATGAGGGCAAACCCGGTTTCGGTTGCGCCGGAAAGCTCCTTGCGCAGCAGACTCTCCAGCTTCGCGAGCGTCGGATACCCCGCAGCGGCACTTGCGCCTGCACCAATCCACAGAATCGGGCGAGGTCCGCTCTTGCGGTAGCGGTCTAGGAAACGGGCAAGCTGATCGACTGCGGAGTCTGTCATCGGGAAGCCTCGAATGGTGGCTGGTGCGACGAGTACAGTATACAAGGATCGGGCCAACCCAGAGCATCTAAACTCCGACGATGAGAAACCAACAGTCGGCGATAACAGGGTGCCCGTGGGCAAGCATGTTGTGCCCATGGGCGCTGCGACGCTTCCGGCTCACTTGCTGCCCGCTAGTTGCACGGATGATTTTTGGGCCCAAGGAAGAGATAGTGCGTGGGATGCACATCCCACCAGGGCCAAGGGAAAGTCGCTGGACGGGTCGCCTTCCCTCCGCGTCGCAGATGCGGCTACCACAGTGGCGGCGTATAGCGGATTCCCATGAGACCTTTGGCACCAAGGGGCTTCTTGTCGGAAGGGACAGGTTGGCCCGGAACCTCAACATACACCCGGCATCGAGCGTCGATCGTATGCCCTTGGCTACCGACGGGATCGGGCTTCTAGTACGGTGGAATCTTGATGATCATGCAGCGCCCGACAATCTTTCCTTGGTAGATCACATATAGCCAGTCACCCACTCCAGCCTTGCGTGGTCTGCCAGGCAGTGGGAACCATGCTTCTTGTATGCTCCCGTCGAAAAGCTGCGCGACCCAGCTCGGATCTTCGCTCGCCTGAATGGTCCTGGTGATGTCCATGTGTGACCTCCGTTCGATTTCAAACGCTGCGCAGACAGCCCGTTGCCCGGACAAAGCGGTACATTTCTGGAAAGTCTCTCAAGCTCTCAACGGACGAATCGACACATATCGTGAACCGCCCCTATGTTGCAATTGCGCGGTGGTGTAGGCTGACCTCCCGTCTGTGGTCAGATAAGCCCACTCGGAGCGGTTCGGTAAGGTCATCGGCTTGCAGGCCGGATGCCAAAGGCAGCCCCTCCCAGCCCGATCAGAACGAACAGAACAGCAAGCTCACCGACGGGGCGTATTTTTGGCTTGACGGGTACCCTTCGCGCACCGTTGTAATGGGCGACC
>CALLYL010000084.1 GCA_937859535.1 uncultured Myxococcales bacterium | reverse complement strand
GCATAGCTCGTGCTCGACGGCGCTTCCGGTTCCTTGTCTGTCGGAATCACCGGCGCTTCCGGCTCCTTCTCTTTCGGAGCCGCCGGGGCTTCCGACTCCTTTTTGACGGGCCGCACCGGGGGCTCTTTCGCTTCAGTCTTCCTCTTGTTCGCCATGATGACGCTTGCTCCCTGAGTTCCGACATGCCGGGCGGACGGCGCGGTAGCGTCCTGGCATGCGGAAACCGCGCTACGAGCAGCCTTGGGACGGCTGCAATTAGGTCGGGTTCTTCGTCGACACCCGGATGTGGACCGTCGCACCCGCCACCACCGGCGGGCAGTACAGGTCGTATCCCGTCGAGGTCACGTTTCCGAGGTACGCCGAGCCAAACAAGTTGGTCGTGTCCATCGTCACGATCGGCGCGACGCTCTCGCCCTTGTCGTTCTTGTACTCAGAGCCAAACTGCACCCGCGTGGCGAACCCGCCGGGGAATCCTGCGCCCTGCCCCGTCAGCTTCCAGCTATGCGTGCCGTCGCTGTTGCGGTTATTGGCCAAGTTGCTGTCGCGGTCTTCTGCGACGGCCAGCGTCGCCACCGTGTTTGTCAGCAGCGGCGGTTTGCTCGTGTCTCGGTGAACGTCTGCCGACTTGCTGGCCGTGGGTCCACCCACGACGACCGGATCACTCTCAAGAATGCTTCCCATGATGCTGTGTCCTTGCTCTCTGGAGTTGCTCGGAGGGCCGCGACTTCTGCGCAGCCCTTCGAGGTGATTGGGTTTGGGTTATCGCTGCGGCGGTGGCGTGTACCGAGGCGCGACCGGATACCGGCCTCCTTGGTTTGGGCTCTGGCCGCCACCACCGACCGGCGGCGCAACCCGGATCGGGCCTTGCCCCGGCTGTCCGCCCGGCTGACCAAACATCCCGCCGGTGAATCCTCCGCCCTGCACGACGGGCACTTGGAAGCTCCCACCGGGCGGGCCTTGGTAGACGCCACCAGGAGCGGCCACCACCGTCCGGCCCTGCGTCCGTCCCCAATTCAGCAGGAACGATTCCCACTGCGCAGACAGATAGGCTTCCTGCCCAGCGGGTAGCAGCGAATTTCGATTCATCCCGATCGACGCAAGCCAGGCGTCGAATGCGGCTTCTACTTGTGGGTCCATGACGGAACCTCGCCCCCCAGGGTGGGATTACTCGGTGACGACGGTGCCGTCCGCCAGGATGACCACGCCCTGCGCCCGCGTTCCGGGGGCCACAAAGCGCGCATTCCGCAGGTTCTGGAACGTCTGCGGCTGCCCGATCCACGGCACCTGCTGGGCCTGCTGCTGCGGGAGCTGCTGCACCACCGTGGTCGTCGATGGCTGCGAGGTGATCCCGCTCAGGATCGACGAGTACAGGATCGACTCCGAGGCGGTCGGCTTGAGCAGCTCGAACACGACGTCAATCGTCGCCAGGATCGAGTCCTTGATTCCGTCGGCGTACTTGTCTTCCTCAAACGACTTGTTGAGGCTCTTTTGGATTCCTTCGCTGCTGTACACCGGCGCTCCCGTCGAGTCGACGGCAGGAATCGAGGCCCGCTTGAAGAAGATGTAACTCATGATGATGGTCGCCAGCATTCGGACAGCCAGCCGCCACTTCTCCAGGTTCGCCTTCTTCTCTTCCATGATGTTCTTGATGAGGTCTGGCGAGACCTTCATCCCCGACAGCAACAGCGGTAGCAGCATCGACGAGTTCATGATCTGTGTTCTCCGTTCTCTCTGGTCTGGGTTAGCCCCGTCGGACGGGGCGGGTTTTGTTCAACCAATCGGCGGCCCGTAGTTCCAGAAGCCGCCCCTGCCATCGGGCACCAGCAGCGCGTTCGCTGGCGGGGCCGGTGGCGTCTCTCTCTTGTCCACGTCAGGCTTGACGTTGGCCTCGGCGCTCTTGGCCTTCGCCTTGGCGTCCTCGGCGAGCTTGGCTTTCCGCTGCGCCTTCTGACCGTTCGTGCGTGCCCAGTCGGGCAGCTCGTCGCCCTCTACCTCGGCGAGCGTGTCGGCCAGCTCTCCGAGTCCGAAGACTCGCAGCACCTTGTCCCCGACGGCGTGAACCCCGCCGAGCACGTCGTTGTACCACTCCGCCTGCGCTCGACTTCGCCCCATCCCGTACGACGCGAGCCCTTGCAGGTTCGGTTTCCCCACGATCGGCGGCTGAAGGAGCAGCGCTTCCGGCGGCTGGGAACTCCCCATCGAACGCCAGGCCGGGAAGACGTGCCTCACCTTGCCCATCACCACATCGAAGACGTGAATCTCGACGGCGAGCCCCTGCGCCAGCGCCCAGCCCACAAAATGCGCCGTCGCTTCCCAGCAGTTGAGGTCACGCGGCCAGATCCGGCTGCGCTGCGCGGGATGGCATCCGGCCACCGTAGGCCCTTCGCCGCTGTCGAACACCACCGGGCACGCCCACAAATACTGGAGGAGCTGCTCCTCGGTAAGCTGCGCCGCGTCGGCGGTCTTGGCGATTTCCTTCGCGTACTGCACAAGGCTTTCCAGACAGCTCGACGGCTGCCCGGTCCGCTCGTGAAGCAGGATCAGCGGCGAGGCCATGGCTAGCCGCCCAGAATCCGGCTGCTGACATCTTGCAGCGCCCCGCGAGCCTGTCCGATCATCTCTCGGTAGAACTCGGGCGGGATCTCGATGTTCATTTGCGCCGCGACAGAGCCCATCCGCGCATCAATCGCTTGGGCAAAGTCGCCCTCGAACGCCGCCCAGAAGCGCTCGTCTTGCACCATCCGGCGGGCGAGCTGGCCGAGTTCCTCGCTGTCGAGTCCCTGCGCCCGCAGCAGCCGCCACTTCTTGTCGGTGTCCGGTGCGCCGCCGCTCGACGGGATTTCGTCCCCGGCCTGGTAAATCTGGCTGCCGTAACGGACTTCCGCACCCTTCGGGTAGGACTTGCCCGGCTCCCAGGTCTTGACCCCGAGCCCCAGCCAGCCCTTCAGGATGAGCCACATATCGTCGCCCACCTCGCCCGCCATCCCCGCCGCCAGCTCCCGCAGCACTGCGTCCATCGTCGAGGACGACGCCGCATAGACGCGAATCCCGACAGCAATCGCGAACACCCCCAGGTTTCCGGCGCTCGGGTACTGCTTGAACTGGTCGCGGATGATGTCACGGACGCGGCCTGCGACCACTCCGCCTGCACAGTTGGTCAGGCTGGTCACGACCGCGCCGGTGATTCCGTCACGTCCTTTGGGCGAGCTTGCCCCGATTTCCGAAAACAGATCCGTTCCTGTCGACATGGCGATTCTTCCTAGTTGAGAAGCTTATCGAGCACCGGCTTAGCGAAAGGCGCTAACGGTGCGAGCTTGGCTACATCATCAAAGATGTTGGTTTTCGATTTCGTCTCCAGCATCCGCATATTGAGCTTGATACTGGAGTCGTACCTGTCTCGCTCTTGGGCAAACGCTTTGTTATTGGCATCGAGCGCAGCTTGCAGGGGAGCCGCAGAAGCTTGAATGATAGCGGCGGCTTGTTTGCCGGACTCCTCAATCGTCTTGAGCC
>CALLYL010000083.1 GCA_937859535.1 uncultured Myxococcales bacterium | reverse complement strand
AACTCTTCATGGAGCACTTCTGCCGATTCGAATATCTGGGCGCGAAGCTGCGACTGGTCGTAGCGCACCTCGAACTCTGCTTCGACCAGTGCTTCGTCGAAGAAGTCGATGATGAGCTGCCGCACACGGGCGACGTCCTCGGGATTCTTGGCCGAGATGGCTATATGGCGAGGGAACCGAGCGGCCCACTCTTCGGGTATCACGCCGTCGGGCAGCCGGTCCGTCTTGTTAAAGACGATGATCTGCGGCACTTCGGCGGCGCCAATCTCAGCCAAGACCCCGCAGGTGGTGTCGACGTGACGCAGGGCCGCCGGATCGGAGGCATCGACAACATGCAGGATCAAGCCAGCTTCTAATGCCTCGTCGAGGGTGGTTTTGAACGAGGCCACCAGCTTGGTAGGTAGGTTGCGAATAAAGCCGACGGTATCGGACAGCAAGATGGTCCGTCGTGGCTCGGGATGAAGCTGCCGTACCGTGGTATCGAGTGTTGCGAACAGCTTGTCGGCAACGTAGACCTCGGCCCCGGTGAGCGAGCGAAACAGTGTTGATTTGCCAGCATTTGTGTAGCCACACAGCGCCACACGACGCAAGCCCTGGCGACGCGAGCTGCGGGTCTTGTGTTCCCGGTCGAGCGCCACGATCTCATCGCGCAATTCAGCAATGCGGTCGCGGAGTTTCCGACGATCTAGCTCAATCTGAGACTCACCGGCACCCTTGCCACCGATGCCACCGCGCTGCCGATCGGTCAGCCCCTGCGTTTCCCGTAGCCTCGGTGCCATGTATTCCAGTCGGACCATCTCGACTTGGAGCTTGGCTTGCCGACTTTTGGCATGACGGTGAAAAATCTCCAAGATGACGGCGGTCCGGTCGAGCACAATCTCGGCCCCGGTGGCCTTCTGGATGTTGCGGGCCTGGGATGGTGAGACCTCGTGGTCAATCAGGATGGCGGTCGGTTGCTCGTCCTTTTTGGCCAACTCCGCCAGATCCTCCAGCTTGCCCGGCCCCAGATAGGCTGACGAGTCAAACGAGCCTCGCTTCTGGGTGACCTGTCCGTCGACCTTCATGCCGAGCGTCTCGGCAAGCCGGGTCAGCTCGCCGAGGGATTCTTGGAAGCCGACCTCATCTTCATCGGGAAGATGAACACCACAGAGGAGGGCACGCTTCGGTAGCAGTTGCGTAAGATCAGGAACTTCAGACGGAGTTTGGCTCATGGCGCTCAGGGACCGACGAAAGGCCGGCGTCCAGTTAAGAAGGCGGCACCTTAGCAGCGTGTGGGGCGGCTGTCCACCCGACCCGCACAGGTACGCTGCGTCGAAAATTCAACCATCGCCAGGTTGTGACTGATGAATACCTAACGGTTTCTGGTGCCTTGCGCAGGGAGGCGAGTGCTGCGGATAATGGTCTGGGACTGACCGTTCGCTGTGACCTCCATCTTGATTACTGATGGGCATGAGCTTGCCGGGTTGGGCGCAGCGCGCTCCATCGGACGGGCAGGGCATCGGGTCACGGTGGCGGTTCCGCAGGGACTCCTTGCCCCGGTGGTTCGCTCTCGCTACGTCGCACAGGTGATTGAGTCCCCCAACCCTTGGGCCGATCAAGTCGCCTATGGCCGCTTTCTTCGAGCGGAGGCGACCAAGTACGGGGCGCTGCTGCCGATCAGCGAAGCGGCGATAGTGGCAGCGGCGGCGTGTCGCCAAGAGCTTGCAGGCACCCGGCTGCTGATTCCAAGCGATGAGGCCCTGCGCTTCACGTTGAGCAAGTACCACGCAACGCAAGCCGCCCGGGCCGTAGGTCTCACCACTCCTCCGACGGTGTTTGTGTCGGATGGCAGATGGCCCGAAGATTTGGCTCCGCTGGTGGCATCGCTGCAAGCAATTGGTTATCCGCTGCTCCTCAAGCACGACAACTACCTTTCCGACCGTGGCCAGTACGTCCGGGGCAAAACCCAGCGGGTTGACTCGCCGCTGCAAGCACGGGCTTTGTTGTGCGAACTACGTGAACAGCGGGCGCAGGTGATTG
>CALLYL010000082.1 GCA_937859535.1 uncultured Myxococcales bacterium | reverse complement strand
GCGTGGTGATCGATGGTTGTCGTCAGGAACACTTCCCCGATGCGCCACGTCCGGTAGTGCTTCTCGCTGGTCATATCTCGGACATTCCGCACGTTCAGTTGACGCGCTATGTGGTGAATCCCACGGCTGAGGAAGGCTCTGCCGTGACCGAGTCTTCCTTGGGTGGTTTTTCATCGGAGCTACCGCGAATTCATCCCGCGCATCAAGGACTCCCTTACCGCTACTCGTATACGGTGTCGGCGACTCCTGATGCTCCGCATGGACTGTTTTCGGCGATTGCGCGGATCGATACCGATGCCAAACAGACCAAGCTCCGTGACTTTGCGCCAGGGATTCCCGGTGAGCCGGTGATGGTCCCTCGTCCCGGTGGCAGCGGCGAGGACGATGGCTGGATCTTAACCGTGGTCTATCACGGCAGCGAGCACCGCTCTTCCTTGTACATCCTGGACGCCCGCGACTTATCGACGGTGTGCGTGGCTGAGCTACCGCACCACATTCCGCCCGGCTTCCACGGCAACTGGGTGTCCTCTGCCTTCTGTCCTCCCGGCTGGAATTCCTAAGCCGCCCAGGGCTGCGCGGGCTCGGTCACTATCCCAGTAGACGTCGTCTGTTATAACGGACGAGCGGCTGTCGGCGGATGGCTGTCGAGCCAGGTCGTGGGATAGATGAGGTAGGCGGTGCGATGGGAGTGGGCCCAGGCTGCTTCCAGGGCGGCCCGAGGATAGACGATCTGGACCGAGGCGTTGTCCTTGGCTGCGGGATCGTTGACGATGACATCGCCGTTTTTGTCAAAGCCGCGCACGACGATCAGATGACCGTTGGTTTTGCTGATCGGCGCACCGGGCAGCTCGCCGGGTTTGAAGGCGATGCTGATGATCAGGGGGACTCCGGCTGTCAGGTAGGGGGCGGCGTGGGAAAAGGAATAGAAGCGGGTGATGTAGCCCGAAAGACCGAACGTACTGGCATAGGCGGTGTTAAACGGCCAGTTGCCGGTGCCCTTGTAGACCCAGTCATAGCAGCCGATCGCAGCGTCGGGAACAGTCTGGTTTAGGCGCGGCTCTGAGAGTACCTGACTCCAGTATTCCATGACCATGCTGGTCGAGGTTGGACTGCACCATACCTCGCCGCCTCCTCCGTAGGGCTGATACTCCGGTTTCTTGTATTCGGGAAGCTCTTGGGAGCGCTGCGGAATCGCCAGGTTTACGCCACTGGCGCGGGGGTCGGGGGGCAGCGTGGGATAGCTGGGGAGATCCCGTGACGCGACTGCGGCCACCAGGTTCACTGACGGAGAATTGGCTCCTGTGGCGCTAAACAGCGTGACTCCCAACTGATAGGAAGTCGCGGTCTTTTGATTGCGTAGCTCGAAGGTATCGGTGTCTACGTAACCCGTATCATCAGCGGCCACTTTGACGCTGTGTCTCTTCACGGTCGCAGGATCACTGGACCAAATCGGGAGTCTGTACCAGCCACTGAGGCCGGTTGGGAGTCGCACCCGCACGCGCAGTTGCAGCCAAGTTCCCGGCGGTGTGGTCGCGTTCCACGAAGCAATCAAGTGATCGATGGGAGCGCGCATCGGAACTTCAGGAGAGACCATGGTCCCGTAATAAAAGGAGCCGCCGTTATAGATAGTAGGTAACCCCGGTTGGGAGTCCGCTCGGCATGGGGTCGGTACCGGCACAGAGTCCGCTGGCAGCGTCGAACTTGGCGGCACCGCCATCGATGTCTTCACTGTGGCACGCAACCGCTCCGTCTTTTTTGGGCTGGAGTTCGATCTTGACCCGACCGCCTCCGATCGGAGAAACCGAGACGCCGGTTTTGCTCCAGGCCGCAAAGTCGATCTCGTTTTGCTGCACCCAGGTGTGGTTGTACTGCACGTTCAGATCGATGGGCGGAACGGATGGCAGCTCTGTTCCCACGGTGGGGGGCAGCGTGATGCTCGGATCCGCCGATGGATTGTGGGTGCAGCTTAGGAGAGACAGAAGGAGGGTGGAGACAAGTCCGGTGGGACGGAGTGCGCTCTTTCGGCGATGCATGGCAGTCCTCGCAAGCTTTGGAAAAGAAGCCCGATGAATGGGCCGCATCATAGCTGTCGACAGCGCCACGTAAAGCCGTACGCTAGAACGGACGGTTGTCTGCTCATGCGTACGCCCGGACACAGCCAACAAGAAATCGTGAGTGCGTGGGACACGAGCGAACATGCACAGGCCTATCAGCGTTTCTGCGACGAGTCCGCGTACTACCCAAGCGCGAGTGCGGCGCTGGTTCAGGCGGCGCGGCTGACGGCGGGTGAGCGAGTGGGCGATCTGGGGTGTGGCACGGGTGTGACGACAGAGGCGGTGGTGGCGGTGCTGGGCGAATCGGCCCAGGTGTGGGCGGTGGACCCGGCGGCGGCGATGCTGCGGGTCGCGCAGGCGAGGGTCTGGCCAGTCGGCGTGCGCTTTGCGCTCGGGGACATGGAAACGCTGGCGAGGGAAGCTGCGCCGGTGGCGTTGGATTGCATTGTCTGTTCCTCGGCAGCGTGGCTGGCTCCGCATCGGGAGGGACTCCTGGCTCAGGTGGGGCGGGCGCTGCGGGTCGGGGGTCGCCTTGCGATGTCGATTCCGAGTGAGTTTGTGGGGGAGTCCGCGCATCTGCTGGAACCCGCTTCGCAGCGTTTTTTGTCGACGCTTTCGAGACTACGTAGCGAGCTTGGATTGGCACCGCCAGCCGCCACTTCGGAGCCTGTGGATGACTACTCGCTGGCGGCCTGGAAACGGGACTTGGCGAGCGCTGGCCTGGAGCGGATCGAGCTGTCTGTTCATCGTTTTGCCATGCGGCATGCGGAGTGGGCGGCGCACCTGGGACTTCCGGCGGTGCTGACCGGACTTCTGCCCCAGGCGACGGAGGAACAGAGACGGGAGTTTGCCAAGCGACTGGCGAGTGAGAGTGAAGCTTCTGCGGAATCGGCCCGACCATGGCACCTTCTCGTGGCGTGGCGGACGTAGCCCAAGCAAGAAGCTGGCTGGACATCGGGCTGGTTGCTTCCCGTTTTGCGGGGTTCGTAGTAGGTTCGTCGGACCATGACCCCGTCCGCTCCTCCTCTTGACGTTGGCCAGACGCTCGAAGGCAAGCGCGTCCTGTTTATTGGCGGCACCGGCTTCGTCGGCAAAGTGACGATGTCGATGCTGCTGTGCAAGTATCCGCAGCTCGGCAAACTGTATGCGCTGGTGCGGCCCGGCTCGGGATTTACCGCCGAGACCCGCTTCTTTCAAAAGATTGCCAAGTCGCGACCCTTCGATCCGCTGCGGCAGACGTTTGGCGATGGCACCGAGCAGTACCTGCGCGAAAAAGTAGTGCCGCTTGCTGGTGATGTGTCGCGGGTGAATGTCGGTCTGTCCGATGCGGACGTGGCGCTTTTGACGCAAGACGGACCGCTCGATGTGATCCTGAACTCGGCGGGTCTGGTGTCGTTCAATCCGTCGCTGGAATCGGCGATTCGCATCAACGTCCATGGCGTTCGCTACGTGATGGATCTGGCCCGTGCAACCGGGGCCAAGGTGGTCCACGTCTCGACGTGTTTTGTGGCGGGACGACGCGAAGGCGAGGTCTGGGAAGACGAGCAGCTCATCGGCTATTTCCCTCGGCGACCGGGGCATCAGCGCTCGGACACGGCGAGGTCGGCTCTGCGCAAGGGGGACTTTGATCCCGAGGCCGAGATTGCCGACTGCGAGCGACTGATCGAGCAGACCCGGTCCCGGGCCGAAGATCGTGCGCACCTGTCGATGTTCCGCGATCAGGGGGCCGAACGGCTGCGTCAAGAAGGGCGCGATCCCGAGGAAGAACGGCATCTGAAAGCGGCGCTCCAGCGCGAAAAGAAGACCTGGACGGCGGAGCGACTCACCGAGCTGGGCATGGAGCGTGCGCAGCACTGGGGCTTCACCAACACCTACACGTACACCAAGAGCATCGGCGATCAGCTCTGTGCGCTGGCGGCGCTGCCCGAGTCCGAGCGAAAAGACGGCAAAAAGCCG
>CALLYL010000081.1 GCA_937859535.1 uncultured Myxococcales bacterium | reverse complement strand
AAGAGGTGGCAGTGTGCTCACGGTGGGCCGCGGACTATGCAACTTGCGCAGCGGCAACTTGGACCAGTGTGTCCCCGGATAGCGATGGTGCTCGGCGTGGTAACCATCGTTGAACCACAGCAGGTTGTACAGTCGCCCGTAATAGCTGATGCCCGGCTCCATCACGACCGGCAAGCCCGCATGCTCGAAGTGCCCTTGTAGCTGACACAGCAGCATTCCCAATCCGTAGCCAGGAAGGTAGGTCAGGAGAAATCGCGAAGGTGCAACGATAAGCAACGTCAGCCACAAGCCGCCAAGCAGCAGCAGCTCTGCGATTCCGTCACGCCGAAGAAACTTCTTTTTCGTCGCTGGCTCACCCGCGTGATGCCACAGATGGCGCCGCTTCCACACTGTCTGCGGAACGCCCGAAAGCAGCGTGAGGAAGATCGAAAACGTCTGGTTGTGCCACGGCGAATGGAACAGCGGATTGTGTAGATGATTGTGTGAAACGGTGTTGGCGTTCCACCACAGAATGACCGCAAACCCCAGGGAAGCAGCCAAGCGTTCCCAGGGCTGCGTGGGCAGCAAGAACAGAGCCCCCACAAGCACTGCATGGAACAAACTCATTCCGATCAGCAGCGCATCCAGGGAAGAGTGGCGGAGGAGCGAGCCGTTCATGCTCTTTGGGGGAGTCCCAAGCGTCCGCTAGCGACGGCGTCTTCGTCGCAGGACAGAAGTGATGGCCGTGGCGAACAGCAAGCCGACACCGCCGCCGACCACACCCTCCGCCCCACCCATTGAGCAGCCGGTCTTTGTTCCCGGACCCGGCGGATTCGGCGTTGGAACCACCGTCATATCCGGCGCAGGAGGCGGCGTGGCCATATCAGGAGGTGGCGGCAACGGACACTTTAAGGCCTGCGCGGGAGCACACTGACCACCCACAAAAGAGCCCGGCGAGACACCGATTCCTAGATCCCAGGTATCAGGATTGGCAAGCGCGGTACCTTCGCTGCGCAAGGTCGCCTTCGACACCATGTTCTGCGGGCCGAAACCGACACACTGCGGTTGCCCCACCGCGTTCTTGATGTCTGTCCACTGCATGCGGCACATCGTCTCGCTGCCCGCAGGACAACTGAAATACATGTATCCGCAGGACGGAGCCCCGTAGGTGCCGCCGTTTTGGTAAAAGAAAAATGCGCCGTGAATGACCACACTCGTGGCCTTCGCCTCGTCGGGGAAAAATTCCAGCTTGGTGGGAACCGCGTAGTTCGCAGCCGGATTGCTCGCAAGGGCCGATGAGGGAGCCGAAACGACGGCTGCGCCGGACAGAGCCAGCAGTGCCGTACCGTATAACTTTGCGCGAATCGACATGACGAAGCCTCCGAAACCTTAGGAATTGGCGGCATCGTACACGAATCAGTTTTGCGCAACGCAGAATTTCAAGCCTGAGCTTTGGTGCAAAGTTCCCGTCGAGCAGCCCCTCTGCGCTGGTTAGTCCGGGGTGCGGGACAGTAGCTCAATTTGGGTTTCGATCTTATCGGCGAACGCATGATGGGTCTGCGCGGTGCCACGCGTCTCATCAAATGTCCCCCAGACCGGTGCCAACAGCGGAATCCCACGAGAAGGCATTCTCCCGCTCGGAGTCCTCGCCACCATGGGTGCCATCGCTTTGGGCAGCGTGACCGCATAGCCCGCCCGTACCCGCCAGCGGCTCATCATGGGGCGACGCTCTTCGGTAGGCGGATAGGAAGCAAATGCATCGCGGAGACAGAGCATCGCCTCTTCATCAAAGCGCGGACTGCCCGATGGCAGGCTCACCGCCATTCCCAACACCTGACCCGTTTCCGAGGTCTTGACCGTGATCTCCACTGTACGCGAAGAAGCGGGGCGCTCGTAGGCACGCTGCGTGGCATCGACAGACTCTTGTAGTTCGATGTGTTCGTCGGTGCTAAGTGCTCGCCCTGGTGAATCGGTAGTCGGTGTGGCGGGGCTGGCGAGCTGCCGCAGCAGTGCCTTGGGCTTCGACTCGTCGGTGATCTGATCGCGAGTCGGATGAAACCGTGTCGTGGCCGCTCGCCGAATCGCACTCCAGTCGGCCTTTGACATCAGCGTGTCATGAGGCACCAAGCGCGGATCGGTCAGCAGCAGATCGAGCGACTTGCTCGGGTTTGGCTTTGGATCTGGTGGCTTTGGGTCTGCCCACCCCGCCGGGGTTGCCGCAGTCAACAGCCATAATCCACACAGCGATCTACAGAGACGCGCAGCCATGATCTACAGAGAGACACAGCGAACCCGGACTGTCAACGTCACTTAGGTAGGTGGACTCCGCAGATCGTGATAGGTGCGATGGAGCGCCATTCCCAAGAGCATCGACACCACAAACAGAAGCGAAGCCGACGACCCGCTCACCAACCCGACGATCGCTGGCCCCGGACAGAATCCGCCAAGTCCCCAGCCTATCCCGAATAGCGCGGATCCCACCACCAACTTGGCATCGAGGTTTTTCGCAGAGGGCACATGGAACTTGTGCGCAAACAGCGGCTCGCGTCTCTTGAGGATCAGGGGAAAGGCAATCGCTGTCATCAACAGAGCCCCTCCCATCACCAGGCTCAGGCTGGGATCCCAGCTTCCTGCCACGTCGAGGAAGTTCTGTACTTTTTGCGGATGGATCATGCCCGAGATCAGCAGTCCCGAGCCAAATAGCGCACCGAGGATCAGGGAAGACAGACTTTGCTTGGCACTCATGGGGTGACTCCGATGAGATGGCGTGACACAAACACAGCCAGCGCTCCGCTTAGAATGAAGGTCAACGTCGCAACCAAGGAACGCGGTGAGCGACGAGCCAGACCGCAGACTCCATGACCACTGGTGCAACCACTCCCTAGCCGAGTCCCAAAGCCAACCAACAGGCCGGACATGATCAGGGTGCGGTTGGAAACGTCCGAGGTGATCTCTGGGAGTCGCCCAGTCCACAGCAGATATCCCAGCGGTGCCGTCATCATGCCGATCAGAAACAGTGCCCGCCAGGAAGCATCACCCGCCGACGGATGGAGGAGCCCACCGATGATGCCGCTGATTCCGGCAATCCGTCCCTTGAGGAGTAGCATCAGCGAAGCGGCAGTTCCGATGAGAAGTCCACCGATCAGCGCCGAGACAGGAGTAAAATGATGCATTTGAAGCTCCTCTTTTTGGGGTGATTTGGTTCGTACTTGTTAGATGAAGGTTTTTAGCAGCATCAGCGCTGCCACCGCCAGTAGCAACCCGGCAAACAGCTTGCGCAGCGTCAACGCCGGAACCTTCTGCGACAGGACGCCTCCGAGCACACTGCTTGCCCCCATCGCCAGTGCCAGCATGCCGACCAGCCGGAAATTCACCGCCGCATGCCCCAGGTATCCCATCGAGCCCGCAAAGGACTGCATCGCAATGACCAGCAGCGACGTTCCCACCGCTTGCTGAATCGACAAGCCGCCAAACAGGGTCAGCGCAGGCACCACCAGAAAGCCGCCTCCGGCCCCCAACATTCCAGCAGTAAGTCCCGTTGGAAAGCCGACCACTGCGCCCAGCCAAGGCTGCGGTCGGGTTCCCTGCGCAGCAGTGTTCGGTCCACTGTCCGTCCCGGTTGTAGAGGGTCGCTTCGCCCGCAGCATCTGCACTGCGCTTACCACCATCAACCCAATGAACCCAGAGAGCAAAACCACCGATGGAATGAAGTGGGCAATGCGGCCCCCCAAATAGGAACCGATCATGCCACTGACTCCGAAGATAACGCCTGTCGAAAACACCACCCGCCCAGCCCTCACATGCAGCAGCACCGCCACCGCAGTCGTCGCCGCCATCACCATCTGCGACGTCGCCAGTGCCACCTTGGGTTCTAGCTTCAACACGTACAGGAGCACCGGCACGAGCAGCACCGAGCCTCCCCCACCGAGCATCCCGAGCAGGACTCCGATGAGCAGAGCGAGTGCGAGCGCAACTTCCAACATGATTCGGTGTCCTTGTAACGGTTTGTTTCGCCGTCTATTTCGAGGACT
>CALLYL010000080.1 GCA_937859535.1 uncultured Myxococcales bacterium | reverse complement strand
CGCCGACGCCGCCGCTGATGCCAAGCCCGCCAAGAAGGCCAAGAAGGCCAAGAAGGCTGATGCCGGCGACGCGAAGAAGGAAGAGCCCAAGAAGGACGGCGACAAGAAGTAGTCTCGGCGTCAAGGGGGGGACGACTGGTCCTTACCCTCTGTCTTCGCCCTCGGATTCCGCGTACATCGCAGCGATTTCGGGGGCGTAGTTTTTTGTGATGACTTTGCGGCGCAGCTTTTGGGTCGGCGTGACCTCATTGCGCTCCAGGGAAAACTCACGCGGCAAGATCGTGTAGCGCTTGATCTGCTCGAAGCGGGCCAAGGTGGTGTTCAGGATCTCGACCTGAGCGGCCATGTAACTTGCGAACTTTTCGTTCGCAATCAGCGCGGGTAGATCCGTCGGTAGCTCGTTCTGCTGGGCGTACTTGAGCGCTCGCTCGGGATCGAGCGTCAGCAGTGCGGCGACAAACTTCTGCCCTTCGCCCACCACCACCGCTTGAGAAACGAGCGGCAGCGCCCGAAGCTGACTTTCGATCGGTTGCGGCGCGACATACTTGCCGCCCGAGGTGCGCAGCAGATCCTTTTTGCGATCGGTGATGCGCAGAAAGCCGGCGTCATCCAGCTCGCCAATGTCGCCGGTATACAGCCAGCCATCTTGGAAGGTCTGCGCGGTCGCTTCGGGCTCTTTGAAGTAACCAAGCGCGACGTTCGGACCGCGAAACAGGATCTCGCCGTCCGGGGCCAGCTTGAGCGCCGTTCCCGGCAAGGGCCGACCGACGCTACCGAGGCGGGTTTGCCCTGCGAGCGGTGCGTTGGTGGTCAGTGGTCCCGAGCTCTCGGATAAGCCGTAGACCTCGTGAATCGGAATGCTCAGGGACAAAAAGAACTCGAGAACGTCTTTGCGAATCGCTGCCGCACCCGACACCGCGAAGCGCAACCGCTCCAGACCCAGCGCGGTTCGCATCTTGCGAAAGACCAGCTTGCGGGCCACGACTTCCTCGATCGCGAGCAGACCAAACGGTGAACCGGATTCCAAGCGATAGTGACCGACCCGGCTGCCGACATCGCGGGCCCACGCCACAATCCGCCGCTGAAGGGCTTTTTGCTCCGAAAGCTTCTGTGACAGCGCCGACTGGAGCTTTTCCCACACTCGCGGCACGCCGAACATCACCGTGGGTCGCGCCACCAGCAGCGTCTCGCGTAGCTTGTCGATGCCACCGGCGAAGTAGACTTTGGTGCCCGAGGTAATCGCCACGTAAATGGTCAGAAGCTGCTCGGCAATGTGCGACAGCGGCAGGTACGACACCATCACGTCTTGATGATCGATCTGATAGCCCGATAGACCCGCCCGGGCCGTCCACGCCAAGTTGTGGTGAGACAGCATCACCCCCTTGGGCGTACCGGTGGTGCCCGAGGTGTAAATGAGCGAGGCCACCTGCTCTGGCTGAAGCCGCGCAAAGCGTTCGTCGACGGTCTGTTCGTGCCCTTTGCCGCTGTCGAGAAACTCCTGCCAGCTCACCACCAAGTCGAGCTTCGACACGAACGCACTGGCGACATCGGGTTCGGTCAGCACGACAATCCGGCGCAGCTTCGGCAACTGAGCCAGATGCGGCAGCAAGGACTCGACCTGGCGGGGACCATCGACCACGGCAATCGTCGCTTCGCTGTGGGCCAGGATGTAGACCGCCTGCTCATCGGTCGAGTTCATATAGATACCCGACGCCATGCCACCTGCTGCTTGGGCACCAAGTGCCGACAGCACCCACTCAACCCGATTTTCGCAGAAAATGCCGACAGAGCCGCCCTCGGGCATACCGCACGCCACACAAGCACTCGCCACGCGGTGAACCAGATCACGGTAGTCAGCGAAGGTCAGCGACTTCCATTCTCCGTCGACAAGTCGATGAAAAAGCACCGGCTCGCTTGGCCTAGCGCGGGCATGTTGCCACAACCGGTCGAGGACAAGGTCGCGACCATCCGCTGTCTGCATGGCGTCATGCTATCCACGACCGAGGCACCAGCACAACGTCGGATTTCGCAAACAGACACAAAACCGTCGCCACCTATTAGGCACACAGTGTGCTTGTTTCTCGCCGACGGATTGGCCTATTCTCTGGTGGCAAATCGGGGCCAATTCGGGGGAGCATTCGCTCCAGCAACCAAAAACATGAACATCGGCATCATCAAAGAGATAAAGCCTGGCGAGCGGCGCGTCGCCGCGACTCCAGAGACGGTCGGTAAGCTGATCAAGCTCGGCTTTGCGGTAACGGTTGAATCGGGAGCAGGCGACGGCGCTTCGTTCCGCGATGAGGACTATGAGAACGCGGGCGCGCAGATTGGCAAAGACACCACGGCGCTGTGGGGTGGATCGGACATCGTGCTCAAGGTCCAGCCGCCGGATATGCATCCGCAGCTAGGCCGTCACGAAGCAGAGCTGCTACGCGAAAAAGCGACGCTCGTCAGCTTTTTGTGGCCTGCGAAAAATCGCGAGCTGCTCGAACGGCTGGCGGCCCGCAAAGCGACCGTGCTGGCGATGGATCTGATCCCTCGCATCACGCGGGCGCAGAAGATGGACGCGCTTAGCTCGATGGCCAACATCGCCGGCTATCGCGCCGTCATTGAGGCTGCGAGCTTTTTCGGACGCTTCTTTACCGGCCAAGTCACTGCGGCCGGCAAGGTTCCCCCCGCCAAGGTGATGATCATTGGTGCGGGCGTGGCCGGACTCGCGGCCATTGGCGCGGCGCGTGGACTGGGTGCGATCGTTCGCGCCTTCGACACTCGCCCGGTCGTCCGTGAGCAAGTGCAGAGCATGGGCGCAGAGTTCCTCGAAGTCGAGCTGGCCGAAGACGGCACCGGCGAAGGTGGTTACGCTCGCGAGATGAGCCCAGCCTTCATCGCCGCTGAAATGGCGCTGTTTGAAAAGCAGGCTCGCGAGGTCGACATCATCATCACCACCGCGCTCATCCCGGGCCGTGCCGCGCCGCAGCTCATCCTGCGTAGCCACGTCGAGCAAATGCGCCCCGGCAGCGTGGTCGTCGATTTGGCCGCCGAAGCGGGCGGAAACTGTGAGCTAACCCGGCCCGGCGAGGTGATCAATCACCGGGGCGTCACGATCATCGGCTACGTGGACCTCCCGAGTCGGCTGGCCCCAACGGCAAGCTCGCTGTACGGCAACAACTTGGTCCACCTGCTCACCGACATGGGCGGCGCGGCCAAGTGGCAGGTCAACCAGCAAGACGAGGTCGTGCGCGGCGCTCTGGTCATCCACGATGGCGAAATCCTCGCGCCACCACCGAAGCCCAAAGCGCCACCACCAGATCAGGCAAAAAAACCACAACCGGCACCGGCCAAGCCCGCTGGCAAAGAGTCCAAGGGCGGACATGACAGCGAGGTGAACCCTCGCGGCCAGGTGATGGCCCTGCTGCTAATGGCAGCGGCCTTCCTAGGCATCGGTCTGTTTGCACCGCCCGCGTTCCTGGCCCACTTGACGGTGTTTGTGCTGGCCTGCTTCGTCGGTTGGCAGGTGGTGTGGAACGTGACTCCAGCCCTGCATACGCCGCTGATGAGCGTCACGAACGCCATCTCGGGCATCATCATTCTTGGCGGCATGCTCAAGGTCAGCGGTCTGCCCACCGCCCCGGCGACGATCCTGGCGGCGGTGGCCGTGCTGCTCTCAACCATCAACATCGCGGGCGGCTTCCTGGTCACCCAGCGCATGCTCAAGATGTTCCGCAGGTAGGTGTCCCATGCAGACGAGTCTCGTCACTGTTTCCTATCTTGCGGCGGGTGTGCTGTTCATCCTAAGCCTCGGTGGCTTATCGACGCAGTCGTCGGCCCGACGCGGCAACGCCTTTGGCATCATCGGCATGCTGCTCGCCGTCGTTGCTACCGCGCTCAACGCGTTTTCGCAGGTCACGACGCAGCTTCAGTCAATCGGCATGCTCGCCGGTGCGGTTGCAGTCGGTGCCACCATCGGTGCCGTGGTCGCCGCCCGCGTCGCAATGACCAACATGCCGGAGCTGGTCGCGATCCTACACAGCTTCGTCGGTGCCGCCGCCGTCCTGGTTGGGATCGCCAGCTATCTGTCGCCCGATACACAGCTCACTGGCGTCGAAGCAACCATCCATGAAATCGAGATCTTCCTCGGTGTCCTCATCGGTGCGGTGACGTTTACCGGGTCGATCATTGCATTTGGGAAGCTGCGCGGGACGATTCGCAGCAAACCCCTGCTGCTACCGGGTCGTCATGTGCTGAACCTGAGCTTGCTCGCCGGATCGGCCTACCTTTTGTATCGCTTCCTCGGGGTACCTTCGCCCGATGCGACGATGGAGCTGCTGATCATGACCGGCCTGGCCTGCGTCCTGGGCATTCACCTGGTGATGGCGATTGGCGGTGCGGACATGCCAGTGGTGGTGTCGATGCTCAACAGCTACTCCGGGTGGGCAGCAGCAGCGGCGGGCTTCATGCTGTCCAACGACCTGCTCATCATCACCGGCGCACTCGTGGGCTCATCGGGCGCAATCCTGAGCTACATCATGTGCAAGGCGATGAATCGCTCGATCTGGAACGTCATCTTCGGCGGCTTCGGTGCCGATGAAGGCGCAGCCCCCGCCAAGTCCAAAGACGCCGGAGCCGAGCAGCGCGAAGTGGTGTCGGTAAACGGAGAAGCCACCGCCGAGCTGATGCGCGAGGCCAAGAGCATCATCATCATCCCCGGCTATGGAATGGCGGTCGCGCAGGCGCAGTATCCGCTGTACGAAATTGCCAAGCTGCTCCGTGAGCGCGGAGCCAACGTCCGCTTTGCGATTCATCCCGTGGCGGGTCGGCTCCCTGGTCACATGAACGTGCTGCTCGCTGAGGCCAAGGTTCCCTACGACATCGTGCTCGAAATGGACGAGATCAACCAAGACTTCCCGAGCACAGATCTGGCGCTGGTGATTGGCGCGAACGACATCGTCAATCCCTCGGCGCTTGACGATCCCCAGAGCCCGATCTACGGCATGCCAGTCCTTGAGGTCTGGAAGGCCAAGACCAGCATCGTGATGAAGCGCAGCATGGCCTCGGGCTATGCCGGAATCGAAAATCCGCTGTTCTTCCGCGACAACACCCGCATGCTGTTCGGAGACGCCAAAAAGCAAGTCGACGCCATCCTGACCGCGCTGCGCGAAACCAAGTAAGACCCCCCTGGAGGTTGGCGATGCGAATCGCAGGTCTTAGCCAAAGTCCACTCCCGTTCGACATGTTTGCGCTAGCGGCTGATGCCGATGTGGCGCGACGTCAAGAAAAGCTGACGAGCCTATACCATCGCGGGCAAGCGCTCGCCTGGGATGGACAGAAGGTGCTGGCCGAGCTGCTCCACAAACATGGCGGGATCAAGCTTGGAGCCGAGCAGCGCCAGGCGGTTGGCTACATCATCCAGGTGCTCATGTGGGGAGAGCTGGCGGCGTGGAAAATTGCCAGCCAGCTCGCCGATTCCTTTGTTCCGCTCGCACCGAAGTTGGCCGCGACCTCGCAAGCGCATGACGAAGCGCGACACTTCTACGTCCTGCATGACTATCTACGTGTGCTTGGACATACGCCGCAGCCGCTCGACAGACGGACGCGGGTACTGATCGACGGAGTGCTGTTCACCGACGATCCGCTGCTGAAAGTCATGGGCATGCAGCTTATGATCGAAGCGCTGGCGCTGACGATCTTTCAGGCGATTCGGGAGTCGCAAGCAGAGCCGGTGCTCTGTGAACTGCTGCTGTATTTCGAGAAGGACGAAGCGCGGCACGTTGGGCTGGGACTTCAGTATTTGCCGACGCAGCTCGCCACCCTCTCGCGCTGGAAAGAGCGGCGGATGATTGCCTTTCAGGTGCAACTCCTAGCGGCGGCACTGCTGGAGCTAAAGGCCATGGAACCGCACATGCGGGTGCTCGGTGTGGATCCTCGTCAGGTGTATCTGCTCGGGACCACCAAACAGGCCCTGGTCTTCGAAATGCTATGGAAGGAACAAGGGCAAGCCGATCCCGCAGAAGAGTCGCTGGCATCGCGCCTGCTATCGGCGACCGGCGAGCTACTAT
>CALLYL010000079.1 GCA_937859535.1 uncultured Myxococcales bacterium | reverse complement strand
GTCTGTTATCTCCGTGAACTCCTGCGCCCGCTCCTTTGGCCAGTCACGATAGCCGTCTAGAAATCGCTCGGTGGCGGTGGACGGAGGGCTTTCTTGCTGCCTAGTCGGGCCATCCGTGAGGTGTCCAAATAGCTTCAAACAAAGCTCTGCGTTGGTCGAAGAGGAACAAGCAGACAGATTCATCTTGTCCATTTTGTGCGGCAATTCGACTTTCAACAGCGGATCAATCTTCGGCTCTGGAAAATTGAACTTTGATACAAGAGAATGCGCTTTCCCGGCGCTCAACGTTGGGTGGCCGAACTCCGAGCTAGCTGAGTGATTGGGTTGGGGATGAGTTGGAGACGATGATACTTGGTTCTGGGTAAGGTCTGGCATAGTACATTTGTATAGCAATCCAAATGCCAGCAAATGGATTCAAGATCATTTATTATGGAGGAGCTGGTGCACACATTGAAAGACTGTCATTGTTTACGCAGGCGCAAGACGGTGTCGATGATGTAAACATAGTTGCAATTTTCATCCCTCCGACGCCAAGTAGAACCCCCATCGTCGCAGCGATGATTTGTCGAGTCATTGGTGAGGCCTTTAAATGTTGATATAGGTTTGGATGGTTCATTGATTCGTTCCGACGCGCCGTTCGAATGGCCGTGAGCATTTCATCCGCATCCTGGAATCGCTCTCGAAACTGGGTCGATAGCGCACGAAGAGCGACTTCCCACAGCCAGAGGGGAACATCAGTGCGTTGTTGCTCCAAGAAGCGAAGCGCGGTTCGCTTTCCAAGCTTGGCGACCATTCCACGCAGAGAGCGCTCTTCGGGGCCAGTCGGTTTTAGCGTAAGCATTTCGATCAAAATGACGCCTAGTGCAAACACATCCGTCCAGGGTCCAATGTCTCGCTCTTCGCCCAGCACTTGCTCAGGTGCCATGTACAGTGGGGTTCCGAGCTGCTGTCCAAGAAACGAAATTCGCGAATCTCCAAGGCGCGCCAATCCAATATCTTTGCCTGGAAGCTAGGCTGCCGGGCTTCCACGATTGGCAATAGAATGATGTTTTCAGGTTTGAGGTCTCTGTGAACGATCGGTCCCGGCGACTTGACTGAATGCGCGGCAGCGACACCTTCACATATCTGCTCCAATATGGAGATAACCACCGCAACATCAGGCAGTTTGGTTGCACCGCCGCCATGTAGCCATTCTTTTAGCGTTGGTCCCTCTAACAGCTCCATGACCATATAATCGCGATCAACATGGATGCCGCGCTCGCGGATGGCCACAATATGTTGATTCGGAATGAGCAACTCTAGTGCTGAGCATTCTCTGGCGAATCGGGTTCTCACTTCCGAGGCAGAGCGGCCAGCATGAAGCAGCTTGACCGCGACTCGCAGATGTCCGTTTAACAGATCGAACGCCTCCCACACATCTCCAAAGCTACCACTACCAATTTGTCGCACCAGTTCGTATCGATTGCCGATAATGGTACCATTTTGGATACTGATATTTGGGACAGATTCGTGCAATTGATTGGTGTGAGCCATACTGGTTCTCCGACCGGAAAGGCTGATCAAAGCAATCATTCCGATGAGCGTGGATCGAATTGGAATGGCTGAAAGAAGCAACGCGGCGTTGAGCCCGGAACAAACCGCCAGTTCGCCTGGATGTGCTTGATCACCACCTCGTCAATAATTGCGAGAGGTCGGGGGTTCTTCACGGAAGCAACCAACCCATCCGGTCGAATGCAGACCTGAAACGACGCAGTGATTCGCTCACCACCGAGGATCTGCCAGGCACTGGACGGTAGCTTCGGCTGACTTTGAATGATCGGAACCAGTCTGTCTTCCGTACTCGTCGGGACCAGTTGAAAGGAAGAGGGCTTGAGCGGTGTCGTCATGTTGAACTTGGCACCCTCTACTGCCGGTGCAGCGGGCCGCTTCTGTGGAGACAGGCGCTCCGGGATGGGGGCGGAGACGACCGGGAGTTCCGAGGTTGTGGTGACTCGAAGCGGACGACTCGAACGACCAACGGTGTGCGCCATGGCGACCCGGGCCACCGTGTGCTCCGCCTCTTTGGGAATCGCTGGAGGTGAAGACTCTGGTAGCGTGCTCATTGGAGCTTTCGATTCGATCTCTTTGGACTGGTTTGCCACTGGGTCCGCTGGCAGTGGTGCAGGCAGAGCCCGTTCCGTCAGGAATCCTGATGAAGCGATGGTCATTGCGATGCCGGTCCTGCGAAAGCGCGGCAGCAGAGCGGAGGCAGCGATCAGTCCAAGCAACATCACCGCAACGAAGCCCAGCCAGTGCCATCGTCGTCGAGCGGATGAGGAATGCTTGCCTGTCACCGCTGAGCCTTTCGCTGCACGGTCGGGCACATCGACACTCTGCTGAATCAGTTCCTTTAGCACGGACGGCTCGATGGGTGATGTCTGCTCAGTCCGCGTGGTCGATACTCTGCGCGGACCGGTTGAGTCTCTCGGGACGAGGAGAGGAACCTCAATCATCGGGACACGTGGCTCGCACGGATGAAGTCCCGTCTGATGTCCACAGAATGCTCTTGCGAACTCAAGGATCGATGGGAATCGATCCTGCTTGTTCTTGCAGAGCGCACGCTCAATGGATGACACTACGTAATGAGGAAGAGCGGGCGTAAACCGATGGAGACTGGGGGTCGGTAGACAGCGAATATTCAACAGCAGCTTGATCACATCTCCATCCGGGTCTTCAAAGGGAAGTCGGCCGCTCAGCATCCGGTAGGCAACCGCTGCCAATGACCACTGATCGGCTCGGGCATCCACCCATGAACTGCGACCATGAGTTGCTTCTGGTGCAAGGTACTCTGGGGTTCCCAAGATGATGCCAACGGCAGTCTGTTGCTGCGGATGACCGATAATCTTTGAGAGCCCAAAATCGACCAGCTTGACCTCTTCGAAGAGGGCACCATCGCGACCGGTTTTCTGCGAAAGAAAGATGTTCTTTGCCTTCACATCCCGATGGACGATGCCTGCGCTGTGGATTGCGTGCAGTGCGCTGGCGACTTGCCGAACAATCTCTTGGGTACGATCGAGGGGTAGCGACCGGTGATACTGAAGATAGTTGTGCAGATCGACTCCCGTGAGAAGCTCCATCACCAAGAATGGCGCTCCCGATTCATCGCGTCGAAACTCTCGAATCTCGACGATATTTGGATGAAAGAGTTGCGAGATGACGGTGGCTTCGGTCGCAAACCGTTGGTAGGCATCCTCATCCTGCGTCTGGCTCAACATCTTGATGGCACAGGGGGCCCCCGTACGCAGGTCGTGCGCTCGGTACACCATCCCCATCGCACCACGCCCGATGACTGCATCTAATTGATACCGCCCACAGAGTAGGCGCGCAGACTTCCCCAAACGATGGTCCGTTGCCATTGCTGGTTCGCTCGGCTCCTGGGCCGACTCGATGATAACAGCAGGTAGCGATTCGCCTTTTTCACCACATGAGCGCACCGACTGCATGGCTAGCTTCTCCATGGATTGACCCCGCACGGAGCTGTGATAGCAGTCTCCGTGCCATCACCGCTGGTTATCCCGTGAGTCTGCGGCGCAGCAGCGAAAGAAGTTCAGGGTTCTACAGCGCTTGCACCTTGACAAGCGGGGTTGAGCCGCGCTGAAAATAGCTATGACCCGTGTCTCATTTCGTGTTGGTCCGCAGTCGCTAGAGCAGGAACTCCCAGTTGGCGTGGAGCTGGAGATCGGGCGCAGCGATGCTCCGGGGCCACTTAAGATCAGGCCATCTGACGCAAGCGGGAAACAGATGCTCTCTGCGCCCGTTCGAACCCTTTCGCAACAGCACGCAGTTCTTCGCGTGACCGATAATGAACGCGTTCAGGTAGAGGACTGCGGGAGCACCAATGGGACGTATCTTCGTCTCAAGCCGCACTCGAAAATCGAGCTGACAGGCGACAGTGAGCTGCTCCTTGGTCGAGAACTAACGATTCAGCTTGCTGGGGCTCGCTGGAGTCGCGATCGAATGCTCCTAGGAACCGAGTTGGAGCGGCCCGAGGAGCTGGTGAAGTATCTGAGAGCGCAACTGGGCCCAACCGTTGATCGCGTCTTCATCTCGCCCTCTGAACAAGTGGAACGGAGCCAAGGAGTTCATCAGCAGCTTCGGTTGGCCCTTGCCGAAAGTGATCAGCTCATCGTGCAGTGGCATTCCACCACTCAGGACGTCGAGGCGGAGAGCTGGCTGCGGGCTGTGGTCAGCCTGTACAACAGCAAACGGATTGACGAGTCATCCGATAGTAAGTCGTGGGATTTCACCGCAGTCTCTGCGGAACGGAAGCAAGCGCTCTGGCTGGCCAAGCGGGTCTCACAGTCAGGATGCACGGTGCTCATCCGTGGGGCGACCGGGACTGGCAAGGAAGTCCTCGCGAACGACCTCCACAATCATAGTCCCCGGGCAAGCCGTCCGTTCATCGCAATCAACTGCGGGGCCATTCATGCGAGTTTGGCAGAAAGCGTGCTCTTTGGTCACGCACGTGGTTCTTTCACTGGGGCCACGGACTCCCGGGTCGGGGTATTCGAGCAAGCCGATGG
>CALLYL010000078.1 GCA_937859535.1 uncultured Myxococcales bacterium | reverse complement strand
CCACTTTGAGCGGTGGCAGCGGCCCCTTTTCCTTGAGCAGGCTATCGAGCGACCGCCCCGGCAAAAGCTCCATCACAAAGTACGGATTGTTTTGCTCGTCGCGGCCAAAGTCGTAGACCTGCACCACGTTCGGATGAGACAGCTTGGCCACCGCCCGCGCCTCTCGCTCAAAGCGCGCCAAAAACTCCGGGTTTTGCCCCAGCATGACCTTGATGGCCACGGTGCGCTGGAGCGACGGGTCAAATGCCCGATAGACGGCCCCCATCCCCCCCTGCCCCAGCAGCTTCAGATCGGTATATCGTCCGAGCTGGCTCGGTGTAGCAACGGTCTGACTCATCGCATCCTTCCTGTTTCCGACCGAGGCTGAGTCTAGCATGCACACCTGATCGTGCCGGCCTGGCCAAACACCCCAAGTGCCCCCTCAGCAACGAACCGTAGGGCCCGTGGTACGATGAACCACGCGCCAAAGCGGCGATACCAAAGGAGACCGCACCATGTCGGAAGTGCTACGCAAAGGGTCCAAGGGCGAATCGGTACGCGAGGTTCAGGAGCACCTGCAACAGCTCGGCTTCTCGCTGGAAGCAGATGGCCACTTCGGAGACATCACCCACAACGTCGTCATCGCCGTGCAGGTGATCTTCGGCTACGACGTCGATGGCGTGGTCGGTCCGGCGACTCACAAGCTGATCGTCAAGCAGAGCGGGCTCGGCTGGAACCTGGAACAGGCTCGCCAGCACGGCTACCCGCACACCGGTGCCCAGGTCTAAGCCCTCAGCTCCCCGTACGACGCTGGATCCAACCGACCCATCCGCCCAAACCGGCTAATCATCAGCCCGCGTGGCATCGTAGTTCAAAATTGAAAGGCCGCTGCGAAGCGGGTAGGTTTTGGCTCGCTCATGTCGCTTCTTAAAATTGTTCGCTTTCCGTCCCCGTTTCTTCGACAGCCAACCCAAGAGGTAAAGACTGTCGACAAACAGATCCGCACCCTGGTCGAAGACATGATGGAGACGATGTGCGACGTCAACGGTGCCGGCCTGGCCGCGATTCAGGTCGGCTCGCTGCACCGCATCTTCATCATCGAGGCACTGGCCGCAGGGGGGGAGCACACCGACCCACCGAAGGTGTTCATCAACCCGGTGCTCGAAAACCTGTCGTCCGAAACCGATGTCCGCGACGAAGGCTGCCTGTCGTTTCCCGGGGTGTTTATCGCGGTGAAGCGCTCGCTCCGGCTCAAGATTTCGGCGCTCGATATCGATGGCAAGCCGTTTTCCATCGATGCTGAAAACTTCTTCGCCCGCGCCCTTCAGCACGAGCACGACCACCTCGTCAACAAGCTGCTCTATGACCACGCCGGTCCGATCAAGCGGCAGATGATCAAGCGCAAGCTCGACAAGATGACCGACGACGAAGCCATGGACATCCTGCGTCAGAATCCCGAGTCCTAACCGCTGCCTCGGCAGCCGATGCTGGGAGACGGGCTGACGAGCTGGCGGTCTGGCTACTCCGCGCCAAGGAAGCCGTAGCGGTAGTCGCGGGGGGGCACGAAGTTTTCTTTGATGGCGCGCAGGCTCGTCCAGCGAAGCAGGTTCATCGCCGAGCCCGCCTTGTCATTGGTGCCCGAGCCGCGGGCGCCGCCGAACGGCTGCTGACCGACCACCGCGCCGGTGGGCTTGTCGTTCACGTAGAAGTTGCCCGCCGCGTTGCGCAAGCTGCCCATCGCGTGGTCGATGATCTGCCGGTCACGGGCAAACACCGCCCCGGTCAGCGAGTACGGCGACGACGTATCGACCAGTCGCAGTGCCTCCTGCCAGTCATCGTAGACGTGCAGCGTCACCACTGGACCAAAGATCTCTTCGCACATCAGCTTGTGGCGCGGATCTTCAGCCAGCACCAGCGTCGGACGAATGAAGTAGCCCACGCTGTCGTCGCTTTCGCCGCCACACAGCACCCGCGCCCCTGGAATCGCGCCCGCTGCCTTGATGTAGCCGGTGATCGACTGGAAGGAATTGGCGTCGATGACCGCGCCCATGAAGTTGCGGAAGTCGCTCGGGTCGCCGACTCGGATGGACTCGATCTCGGCGCACAGCTTGTCACGGATGCGACCCCACAGCGCCTGCGGAACGTAGATGCGCGACGCCGCCGAGCACTTCTGACCTTGGTATTCGTAGCCGCCACGCACAATCGCCGCGATGAGCGCGTCCTCGTCGGCGCTGTCGTGCGCCAAGATGAAGTCTTTGCCACCGGTTTCGCCGACCAGACGCGGATAGGTGCGGTAGCGGTCGATGTTGCCGCCAACCGTGCGCCACATCTGCTGGAACACCCCGGTCGAGCCGGTGAAGTGAACGCCCGCCAGGCTGGGATGCGACAGCGCCACCGCGCCAATCTCCGAGGCCGGACCCGCGACCAGGTTGATGACGCCCTTGGGCAGCCCGGCTTCGAGCAAAAGCTCCATGATGTAGTAGGCCGACAGCATCGAAGTCGCTGCCGGTTTCCACACCACGACGTTGCCGAGCAAGGCTGGTGCCGTCGGCAGGTTGCCCGCGATGCTGGTGAAGTTAAATGGCGTCACCGCAAACACAAAGCCTTCGAGGGGCCGCAGGTCGAGCTGGTTCCAGGTCGTCGTTGGACTCACCGGCTGCTCCCCTTCGAGCAGTCGGCGGTAGAAATAGACATTCCAGCGGAAGAAGTCGGCCAGCTCGCAGGCCGCGTCGATCTCGGCCTGATAACAGGTCTTGCTCTGCCCAAGCATCGTCGAGGCATTGAGCCGCATCCGCCACGGCCCAGCGAGCAGGTCCGCCGCCTTCAGAAACACCGCCGCCCGCTGCTGCCACGGGAGCGCCGCCCATCCGGCCTGGGCCGCGAGTGCTGCCGAGATCGCTTGCTCGACGTGACCCGCCCCACCCTGATGGAAGACCCCGAGCGAGTGCCGGTAGGAATGCGGGCTGACGATGCCACGGGTCTTGCCAGTCCGAACCCGCTCCCCACCGATGTATAGAGGCACGTCGGCCTGCGCCCCGCCCATCTTGGCAAGCTCGGCCTTGAGCGCGGCTCGCTCGGCGCTACCGGGGAGGTAGCCAAACACCGGCTCGTTCTTCGGTTCCCCATATCGGGCGATCATGTCCTGCATGTAGTGCTTCGTAGCACGCCCGACGACCCGTTTGAACGCCCATTCACGCAGTTTCAGGAACCCCTAGGGCCTCTTTCACATCCTCGCGAGCATCTCCGAGAACCCCTAGGGCCTCTTTCACATCCTCGCGAGCATCTCCGAGAACCCCTAGGGCCTCTTTCACATCCTCGCGAGCATCTCCGAGAACCCCTAGGGCCTCTTTCACATCCTCGCGAGCATCTCCGAGAACCCCTAGGGCTTCTTTCACATCCTCGCGAGCATCTCCGAGAACCCCTAGGGCTTCTCTTGCATGGTCTACTCAGCTGTTTTTGGGCTTCGCAGGCTGCCCAGGACGGGCAGGCAGACCAGCAGGAAGCCAAGGGCCAGCCAGGTCAGACTCTGCGACAAGCGGGCGTCGGGGTCGGTCCGCTGCGAGCGCTGCTGGAGCAGGTAAAACACCGCGCTGTACCCAAAATGCGCCCCCCGCTTGAGCGAGTTAAAGCCCGAGATCACCGACACCGGCACCTGCCCACCTTGCTCCTGCATAAAGCGAATCAGCGTCGCGGCACTGTACGGCTCGATGAAGCCCCGGATGTAGTTATAGGCAAGGCACAGCACCGCCGCACCACCGAGCAGGATTCCTGAGCGGAGCGCACTGCCATCGAACAACCACAGACACAGCGGCAGCAGCAGCAGCAGCAGCCACGACAGGCCCGCCAGTCCGAGCGAGCGCTGCGGCACCACCGCCAGTGACTCTCCCCGGTGCCTCGCATAGCGCTGCGAGCCGACGCTACAGGCATAGTAGCCAAGCACCGCCACGAGCGTATACGTCGGCCATAGCCACGGGACTTGTGACGCAAGCTGAGTCGCCAGTCGACTGAGGGGCGACTGCACCAGATACACCGCAAACAGCGCCACCGCCGCCGCCATGGACAGCAGCCACATCTCCGCAAAAAAGCGAGGGAAGCGCAGGATCGCCGCAAAGCCTGCCGCAAGCTCACGCAGCCCGGGCCGCCGCACCGGCGAGTGATCATCATGGAGCTTGGCAAGCTGAAAGAGCGCCACCACCTCGGCCAGCACGGTCAGCCCAAACAGCCCCGATTGCACCGCCGTGCGCACCGCGACCTCGGGCAAAAGCCGTGTCGCCAGGTCATACAGCAGCGAGCCAATCAGTACCGCCACCATGGTTCCCAGGTAGCGAATCGAGCTGCCGACGCCCTCGAAGCTGGAGTGGAGCAGACCGGGAATCCCCGAGCGCTTGGCCACTTGCAAAAACAGCACCGTGTCCGCCCCGCTGAGCAGCGCCAGACTGACCCCAATCGACGCCTCCAGCAGCAGCACCACCGCCGCCCCCAGCCCAAGCAGGCCCGACGAGGCCGGCAGCAGTGCCCGCACCACCCCGAGCGCCAAGAAACCCATCATGATCACGTTGGTCGCGAGCAGCCCGAGCCGCAGCGCCGCCTTGGAGCCATGACGATCGGCATAAAACCCCGTCGGTACATCGGCCAGCACCATGGTCAAGCTCGCCAGCCCGAGGGACAGTACCGACAGCGAAGGATCACCTGGTCCGCTCGGCTGCCCGCCGAGTAGCTCCAGCAGTGGCACCAGCACCGGCGCATGAAACGCGAACAGATAGGCGAACCGAAACCGCAGCAGCGCCGACACCTCGGGATGCCGAATGCAGGCCTCGGCCGTTTCAGACGGCAGCCCTCGCAGCAGGACATGACGGAGCAGCCAATCAAACATCGGCGTCTAGGCTTCTTGGGCGACAGACGGTATCGGCGGCAAAGATGGGGCGGGATAACCAATCAACCAAGTCACCTCCATCGTCAGGTGGCGACCACTGCCCTGCTTCCAGACATAGGGAGCACCGGAGAGGCTGCCGGTAAGCTGCCATAGCTCGGCCTCGGTATAGCTGCGGATCGTCGACACCACCGCATCCCAGGCAATGAGGAGCGGCGACAGCGGCAGCACGTAGGTAAGCAGCAGCCGCCACAGGCGCAGCGGCCGAATGAACGGCGTCAAGAGCAGCACCAGAAAGGGAATCAGCAGCGCCATCACAACCCCCAGGATGCGCCGCTGGGTGACCTCGAAGATCGCGATCCCCTGCCCTTTGTCGACGGCATCTTGCAAGATGGCACGGGCGACCTCCGGCGGAAAGTGATGCAGCAACTGGAACATCGTCCGCAGCCCCGTCTGCTCGGGAGGCACCGCCGTGGCATCGATCGAATCGGATAGAAACGACAGCCGCTCGGGGTCGCGCTGGACGGCCTCGGACAGGGCCGCCAGGTTTGGAAACTTGTCCGACATCGTGGCCCGAATCAAGAGATGCTCCTGCTTCGCCAGCCCCGTAAGGAGCTGTGGCAGCGGACCCGCCCCTCCCGAGCCCAGATCGAGTAGTCGCTTGCTTCCCGTGGCCCGCAGCGCCTCGGCCAGCGGTGCCACCGCGACTTGATACGACCCGAGCCCCCGAAATGCGGTCTCTAAAAAGGTCGGTGTCAGGCTACGCAGTGCGGTTGGCAGCCATGGCAGGTCGCAAAATTCGAACAGTTGATAGCGTCTCATGCGGCTTCGGCCTGGGTGAGTCCTTCGGACAGGATCTGGACAAGCCGATCGGCGATTCGCTCGACCCGTGCTCGTGACAGCAGCGGCTCGACGAACACCAAGTTGAGATTCAGCCGCTCACCAACTGTCGTCACCGCCAAAAGAAGCTGCCCCACCACCGACAGACCGACCGTGATCTGGTAGTCGACAATCGACAGCGCGCCATACTCGAGAGGGATCGGCAACTTCTGGAGGTTGGTCACGCCGGTGAGCGCCGGTGAGGCGGCATCAAAGCCACGCACAAAGCGCGCCGCCACATCGCCAAAGCGCGGAATGAACAGCCCGATGAGCGGCAGGGTCAGGTACTGCTCGCCGCTTTTGAGTGTCTCGGTCAGTCGCTGCCTCGATTCGCGGGCCAAGTCCCACAGCGAGGGCGGCGGCGAGATGCGATGAAACGTCGTCACCTGCGAGATATAAAGCCCCATCTCTTCGCCCACGCTCGGCACAAGCTCGCCACGCAGGTTGACCGCCGAAAAGCAGCCGACGGTGGTGGGCTTGGCACGCTCGATGCGGTCGGCGAACACCTCGCGAGTCGTCGAAAGCAAAAGCGCCGCACACAGCGCCCCGTGAATCGTGGTCTGCTCGGCCTTCGCCCGATCTTTCAGGTGCCGGAGCTGTTCGCCATCGAGCGAGCGATGGATCAGGCAGTTGCGCCGTTCGCTGGCCGGCACCGACTGCTCTAGCGGCATCGTGCGTGCGCGCCGCAGCGGCTTGCCCAGCACATGCTTCCAGAAAAAGTCGTGCATCGCCGGAAACAGGCGCAGTCCTCGGGCAGACGGTGGAAGCAGCGCTGGCAACGGCGGACGAAGTGGCAAGCTTTCAGGCTCTGGACCCGCTTGGCCGGTACGCAGGTGGTCAAGCTCCATCAGCAGATCCCGCACCGCGAACACGATCGAGAGCGCATCGGCAGTGACGTGATGATGAGCGATGACCAGATCGCTCCGCTCGGGCCCTTTGAGCAGCACCAGTCGCGTCAGGTGGTCTGCATCCACTGCAAACGGTCGATTCAGCTCATCCTCGGCGACTGATA
>CALLYL010000077.1 GCA_937859535.1 uncultured Myxococcales bacterium | reverse complement strand
GACCTTGGTAAACGGTGCTTCCTGCTCTAGGTAGGTATTGCCATCGCGGACCAGCGAAAAGATCGCCTCCAGCGCCTTCTGCGGCTGAAGCTCCGCCATCGCCGCCTCGACCTGTCCCCGCACCGTCTCGGCCCGCAGCTTGAGCCGCTCGCCCCGTGCGTCCGGATTCGAGTCCTCGGTCCATCGCCGCGCTGTGCCATCGCAGAACTTCTCGACCATCGCCAGCGTGCGATTGAGCAGGTTTCCAAGATCGTTGGCCAGCTCGCTGTTGTAGCGCTGGAGCAACGCGTCATACGAAAAGTCGCCGTCTTCCCCGAGCGGAATCTCCCGCATCAGGAAGTAGCGCAGCGCGCTCGCCGACAGATCCGCTTGCAGCGCCCTTGGGTCGACCACGTTGCCGAGCGTCTTGCTCATCTTTTCGCCGTCGACCGTCCACCAGCCGTGGGCCAGGATCTTGCGCGGCAGCGGCAGCCCTGCCGACATCAGCATCGCGGGCCAGTACACCGCGTGAAACCGCACGATCTCTTTGCCGACAAGATGAATCGCCTGGGGTGACTCATGGGTGCCCCAAAACGCCGCCTTGTCGGGATGGTCTTGCAGCGCCGAGTAATAGTTGGTGAGCGCGTCGATCCACACGTAAATCACGTGACGGGGATCTCCCGGCACCGGCACACCCCACTGAAACGACGAGCGCGACACCGATAGATCGCGCAGGCCCGACTCGACAAACGTCCGCACCTCGTTCATCCGCCGCTGCGGCGAGATGAAATCGGGACAGCGTGCGTACAGATCGAGCAGCGGCTGCTGGTACTTCGACAGCCGGAAGAAGTAGCTCTCCTCACTGCGCTTTTCGACGGGCCGCTTGTGATCGGGACACAGGTTCCCTGGCAGCAGGTCTTTTTCGAGCAGGAAGTTCTCACAACCGACGCAGTACAGCCCTTCGTAGCGATCGATGTAGATATCGCCCTTGTCGGCCATCGTTCGCCACAGCGCTTGCACGACCTTCTCGTGGCGCGGCTCGGTGGTCCGGATGAAGTCGTCGTTGCGGATATCGAGGAGCTGCCAGGTCTTTTTGTACTCCTCGGCGATCAGGTCGACAAACGTCTGCGGAGACATCCCCTTGGCCTGCGCCGCCCGCTCCAGCTTTTCGCCGTGCTCATCGGTGCCAGTCAGATAAAAGACGCTCTCGCCACCCCGCCTCATCCGCTCATAACGCGCCAAGGCATCCCCCACAATGGTGGTGTAGGCATGACCGATATGGGGAACGTCGGAGACGTAATAGATGGGGGTCGTTAGGTAAAAGCGACCACTTGATGCGGCTGACATGGGCCGCAAAGGTAGCGGCACCAACCGTCCGACGTCAACCACCGACCACTCGGCGTGCTTGCCGAGCCACAATACCCTTGCGTAGCGCCGCCATCAGCACGGGCATCTGCACTGGCTTGGCCGCGTAATCATCCATACCAGCCGATAGACAGCGCGCCTCGTCACCGCTTAACGCCTCGGCAGTCATCGCGACAATCCATGGCTGCTGCTCCGGCGGCTTCAACTGACGGATCTGCCGCGTCGCATCAAAGCCGTCGAGCACCGGCATCTGGACATCCATAAACACCACGTCGTAGTCCATCCGCGTGAGCAGGTCCACCGCCTCGGCACCGTTACCCGCTACATCGGGACGATAGCCGAGGCGCTCCAGCATCCGCACCCCCAGCATCCGATTGACCGGGTTGTCATCGACCAGCAGGATGCGCGCCGGTAGCTCCTCGGCCATCGGGCGCTCGGCGGTCGGCGGAGCTGCCGAGACCATCGCCGCTGGTGCGCTCACTGCCTCGCCAAAGAGCTGCCGCAGCATCTCGTGAAGCTGGGCGTACCGGACTGGCTTACACAGCACGCCGCTCGCAAAGGACTGGTGTTTGGCCTCGCCCAGACGTAGCCGCGAAGCCAACAGCACGACCTTCGCCGGACGGCTCGACTCATCCAGAGTCACCGCCTCCGGTGCCAGATCGACATCCAGCAGGAGCAGATCCACCGGATGGGAGCCGATCTCTGCGAGCGCAGCCCCCACGCTCGAGTAACCCCGCGACTCCATGCCCCACCGGAGCAGATGTTGCCCCAGCGCGTCGCGAACGGCGGCACTCCGATCGATGATCGCCGCAACTTTGCCCCGCAAAAAGACCTCGGGCGGGGCTTCGTCCGTAGCCTCCACCAGCGCGATGGTGAAGTGAAAGACACTGCCGCGACCCTCTTCGCTCTCGACGCCGATCTCCCCACCCAGCAGGTCAACCAAGCGCTTACAGATCGCAAGCCCTAGACCCGTGCCCCCAAACCGTCGCGTCGTCGAAGCGTCCACCTGAGAAAATGGCTGAAACAGCCGCGACAGTCCATCCGGCGGGATCCCAATGCCGGTGTCCTGCACCGCAAAGCGCAGCGTAGACCCTTGGCGACTGACCCGCACGGTAACGTCCCCTGATTCGGTGAACTTGATCGCGTTACTTACCAGGTTCACCAGCACCTGCCGCAGCCGCGTCGGATCCGACAAACAGGTCTTCGGGCAGCCGGGCTCGCACAGATACGCCAGACCCAGACCCTTTTCGTGTGCAGAGGTCGACAGCAGAGCCAACGTCTCCTCGACAGAGGCCCGTACGTCGAGGTGTTGCCGCTCCAAGTCAAACTTCCCTGACTCGATCCGAGAGAAGTCGAGGATGTCGCCCAGCACGCTGAGCAGCGCCTGGCCACTGTGTCGGATCACCTCACCGTACTCGCGCTGCTCCGGGGTCAGCGGCGAGTCCAGCAGCAGTCCGGCCATCCCAATCACCCCATTCATCGGCGTGCGGATCTCATGGCTCATCGCTGCCAGAAACTCCGACTTCGCCCGCGATGCCTCTTGCGCAGCCTGGCTCGCCGCCTCCGCCTCCTCCTTGGACTTGGCCGCCATCACGATCGCTCGATGGCGCAGGAGCACCTTCCGCAGCTCGGTGCTGAGTGCGACATGCCCGGCGGTGACCACCGCGTCCAGCTCCGCCCGGCTTACCGGCTCAGCGGTCAGCAAGATCACCGCCGCAGTCACCACGCCATCGAGCGACACCGGTAGCCCGATCACCCGTCGCAGTCCCAGCGCCCGCGCCGCCTTCCACCCTTCCCCAACCGTCGCATCCAGATCCAGCCACTCGTAGGAGGTTCGCCCATATAGCTGCTGGCACCACGGTGAACCCGGCAGCTCAGGGAGCAGCCCATCGAAGGTGCCCGGGGGTCGCGCCTCGCGGCAGAAGATTTCTGCCACTCGATCTCCGATCACCGCCAGTCCCAGCTCAAAGCCCGTCGCTTCAGACAGCGGTTGCAGACACAAAAGGACCATCTCCTCGCCTGTCACCGCCGAGTTGGCCACTGTCGCCACGTTCGACAGAAGCTCCAGCGTGGTGCTTTTTTGCGCCAGCTCGGCGGCCCGAGCCGCTAACGACTGCGTGGCGGCAGCGACCTGCTCGATGGCCTGGCGCTTGGTGCGCTCCGACAGCGTGATAAAGACCGCATGCAGGATCAGCACCATCACCGATACAAACACCGCGAGCTGCGCCGGAGAACGGACGCGGTGGAGCCCCTGGCTCATCGCCTGTTCACTAAGCCCCACATACGCGAGCAGGATCGCCAGCACCCCAGCCACCGCCCAGACAATGCCCGAGGTCCGTCCGGCGATCACCGACGCCAGCACTGCCACAATCGGAAACAGCAGCACCCACGATGAAAAGACACCGCCTCCTCGAAAGAACGCAAACGAGGCCCCCACAAAGACCAGCCCCGCCAGCCAGTTGCCCGCCCACACCAGGCCCCGGCGGGCCAGCAGCGGCAGCGCGACCAGCGCCAGTACCGCCGTCACCAGCGAGTTGATCGTGCCCAGCAGGCGATCTTCGGGGCGGGCTAAGACCCAGAACAGACCGATGGCCGAAAGAAAGGCACTGCCAGCAATGGCCACCGCGACGCCCAACGCCATCTTGCTTCGTCGATACGAATCGAAGTCGTCGCGCAGGTTCGTGGGAACCCAGCGGTCGAAGGCAGTCGCGGTCCACTGTGTCATGTGTCTGTGGGTAGATGCCCTGGGAGGGTGGGCCATCCCAATCAGGCATCGTCACAACGCAGTGTGCAGGCGGCAAGCTGTAGCTGTCTACCGCCCCCGTAGGCTCCGCCGAGTCATACGGTCGGACTAAATGGGGGTGAGCCAGCGCGAATACGGGTGGAGCTGGCCACTGGTAGCGGCAAAGAAGGTCTGCTGAATGCGCTGGGTGACAGGGCCGGGCTTACCCGTCCCGATGGCACGATCGTCGATCTCCCGCACCGGAGTGACCTCGGCAGCGGTGCCGGTCAGAAAGACCTCGTCAGCCAGCAGCAACTGGTCGCGGGCGATCGGCTCTTCGAGCACCTGGTATCCCAGATCCCGTGCCAGGGTGATCACCGAGTCCCGGGTGATGCCCGCCAAGATGGCCGCTGACAGCGGCGGCGTGACGATTCGACCCCGAATCACCGCAAAGATGTTCTCGCCAGTGGCCTCTGCGACCTGGCCGTTGGTGTCCAGCATGATCGCCTCGTCATAGCCAGCCTTGATCACCTCACGCTTGGCGAGCACCGAATTGACGTACTGGCCGCAGATCTTGCCCTTGGGCAGACCGACCTGCATGTTGTTGCGTCCAAACGACGAGATTTTGGCGCGGATGCCGTTGGCGATCCCCTCATCACCGAGATAGCGACCCCAGACGTAGGCGGCGATCCCGACCCGAACCGGCGGATCCATCGCGCCCAGGCCCATCGATCCATCGCCCAGGAACACCAGCGGTCGCAGATACGCAGCCGCGAGCCCGTTGGCGCGCATCGTTTCAATGCAGGCCGCGTTCACCTGTTCGCGGCTATACGGCACGTCGATGAGACACAGCTTGCACGAGTCAAACAGCCGATCTGTGTGCTCGCTCAGTCGGAAGACCGCACCACTAGCCGGTAAGCCTTGCTGGGCGTAGGCACGGATGCCCTCGAACGCCGCCAAGCCGTAGTGCAGCGAGTGGGTCAAAAAATGCACATGCGACTCGTTCCAAGGAACAAGCTGCCCGTCGAGCCAGATGTATTTTTCGGGACGAATATGAGCCATAGATGCTCCTTGCGCCTTATTGTCTCTGTGCAGTGAGCTGGAGACTTGGCGCAGCGTTCGTTGCTGCTGGGACGTTGCCCGCTTGTTCAATCGGTAACACCAGGCAGCGTCGCCAAGCAACTGCGAAATCGCGTCGCAGTTTCGACGCCACAGCTAACGCGCCGCGTCAGAGCGCAGCAGCGACTGCGCACCTTGCGCCAGCAGTGCGGTCGCCACCGTCTCCGCGACGGCTGCTGGGGAATCGACCGATCCGGTCGCGCTCGATCGCAGCACGGTCTTGCCGTCCAGTGAGCCAACCATTGCGGTCAAGGTAAGCCCAGCACCTACTTGCCCTGGGCCCAAAGGTCCAAGCCGCGCATAGGCGGCCAACGGAGTCTGGCAGCTCCCCCCGAGGCGCTGGTTCAGCGCCCGCTCTGCCAGTACCGCCTGCCTCGTCACATAGTCATCAAGCCGCAGCAGTCGGGTGAGCGTGGCTTGATCATCGCGACGACACTGCACCGCCAGCGCGCCTTGACCACAGGCTGGCAGCAGCTCTTCCTGGGAAAACTGCGCCGCGATGTGCTGGCCAAGCCCCAGGCGCACCAGACCTGCCGCAGCAAGCACCGCCGCATCCAGCTCTCCGTCAAGGAGCTTGCGCAGCCTGGTATCCACGTTGCCACGCAGCGGCACCACTTGCAGGTCGGGACGCAGCGCCAGTATCTGACAAGCCCGTCGCAAGCTACTGGTGCCCAGCCTCGCCTGCGGTGGAAGCTGCTGGAGCAGGGTCCGCGCCTCCCGACTCGTCGGCGTCGCAATTCCCAGCCCCAGGGCCGGGTTGACCAGCAAGGCATCCCAGGGTTGCTCACGCGGGGGAAACGCCGCAATGCAAAGCCCGTCCGTCTCTTCGGTCGGGACATCCTTGAGCGAGTGGACCGCCAGATCCGCCCGGCCATCGAGCAGCGCTTCCTCGACTTCCTTGGTAAACAGTCCCTTGCCGCCAATCGCCGACAGCGAGCGGTCCAACACCCGATCGCCCACGGTCTTGACGACGCAAAGCTCGACCAAAAGCCCGGGCTCACGGGCAATAAGCTCCGCCTTGATGTGCTCGGCCTGCCACAGCGCCAGCTTGGAGCCTCGGGTAGCGATTCTGACAGCGGTCATGACGACGAGTTCTCCAGGTCTTTGGAATCCAAAGGTGGCCGCACCGGTTGCGGCTCGCTCGATCCGCTCGGCGGCTCGACATCTGACTCCGCGAGCTGCCGATCGAGCGCCCATAGCCGAACCAGTGCTTCCACCAATTCCGTGGTGCGTGCCGCCCCGTCGACTTGCTCGGCCTGCTGCTTGAGCGTCGTCAGCGGTGGATGAAGCAGCTTGTTCACGATGCTCGGACCGAGCCCTAAGATGAGTTGCTTTTGACGCTCACCAAGCGGTCCCAGCTTCGGCAGGATCCGCGCTACCTCGGCCTGGGCGATCTCGTGCGCATGGGACCGCAGCGCCCGGATCACCGGCCCGACATCGGCACGGCGCTCTCGACGACCCAGCCGCAACAGCTCGTCCTCGACGATCCGCCGCGCCGACTCGGCTTCGCGCAAGCGCTCGGCCTGACCGTGGGACACCACTTGTTGCAGCGCGTCCAGGTCGTACAGATAGACGTTCTCCAATCCCCCGACCTGCGGCTCGATGTCACGCGGCACGGCGATATCGACCAGCAGCAGCCACCGCCCCCGCCGTGCCTTCATCACCCTGGACACCAGATCAGCCCGAATCACCGGATCTCGCGCCCCGGTTGAGCTAATCACCACCGCCGCTTTGGTCAGCAGCGACTCCAGTCGATCGAACGGATGCGCCTCGCCTCCCAGCTCTGCCGCCAAGCTCTCGGCTCGCGACAGGGTGCGGTTCACAATCCACAGCGCCTGGACCTGCGCCTGAAGCAGGTGCTTGGCGACCAGCTCGGCCATCTTGCCGGCCCCCACGAGCAGCACCGGCTGCTTGTGCAAGCTGCCAAAGACCTGATGGGCAAGCTGCACCGCCACCGAAGCCACCGAGGCCGGGTTTTCCCCGATCGCCGTCTCGCTACGCACCCGCTTGGCCACCGCGAAGGCCGTGGGCAGAAGCGCGCCCAGCACCGGCCCGACCGTGCCAATCTCTTGGGCCGATCGAAACGCCTGCTTGAGCTGTCCCAGGATCTGTGGCTCTCCCACCACCAGCGAGTCGAGGCTTGCGGCCACCCGAAACAAGTGCCCCACGGCCTCATCGCCCCGCTTTTCGTACAGATAGCGATCGGCTTCGGGCTGGTTTAGCACCAGCAGCTTGCGCAGCTCGCCAAGCTGAGACTCATCCCCCAGGGAACCGTACAGCTCGACGCGGTTGCAGGTCGACAGCAGCAGCGCCTCGCCACACATGGAAGACGCCCGCTGGAGTCGGTCGCGAAGCTCGGACTCGGACACTGCCAGCGACTCGCGCAGCGTGAGCGGTGCCGTGCGATGCGACAGCCCGATGACGAACAGCTTGCTCACGGAGCCGCCGACCTCAGATCGCGCAGCAGATAGACCCCGAGGATGCTGACCGCCATCACAAACCCGACCAGC